>JBCCVR010000137.1:0-21201 GCA_039194995.1 Cyanobacteria bacterium P01_E01_bin.42
ATCTAAACCTTTATTTTCAGGATTCAATGTTTCATTTTGAGGATCGAGAGTCAAAAATTCAATTTTTGCATCTTGTGTCCAAGGATGATTTTGCAAATATTGCTCGAATAGTTCTTTGCTTTCAACAGTATCTTTCCAAAAGGGAGAATTTTTTTCTCGTCGTTCTAGCGAAAAAATACGTTGTTGATCGCTCAAGAGTACGATAATTTCATGAATTTCAATATTTTGATGTTGAAGTTCGGTAAGAAAAACATTCCAAAGCGGAAAAACGAGAATATTATCTATTGCACTCTCCATTTTCCCGTAAATACGAGCGATCGCACGAGATTCAAGAGAATAATAAGTTTGTTTTTTCTTTCCAGAAAAGATATCTTTTTCTTTGAGTTGATACGGACAGTTACGCTCTAATTTTGCCTTGCGAACGTATTTATTATTATGATTTCGCTCCGTATCCGCATCTGATTTGAGCAAAATATCGTTATTTCCTGTCGTAATAATCCATGTATTTGTCATTATTTGATTCTCCAAATAGATAAATAAGAGGATGTAGAACGCACCGATTTAACCGTTAGCGAAAGCGCTCTATTGATTGAGTAATGTGCCGATTTATTGAGGATTTGGGTGTGTTACACTCCACTTTGTGCTAACACACCCTACTCGAACTACTCAAAAATCTGCCGTTCCATACAGCAATGAAAACGGACTATCTTTCTGCAAAAACTTGAGAAAAGGGTTAATTATATTTTCTCGTCCTCGTCGATCGCCAACATCAGGGAATAACGTCAATAACTCCACATATTCCCCCGTCGCCCGCAATGCCCCATCCTTCTCCAAATAACGCGGATATAGGCGATGCCACAAGCGTCCGATTTGATTGAGCTTTCCCGTCAATTCGCTCTTTTTAATTTCATTTTCCCCGCGATAGGGCCCGTGCAACCATCGCACCGCCCGACTGTCCGCCAGAGAAGGAACGAGACAGCCCCACACCTGTACGCGATCGCCCCGCCATGCCTCTCGCCATACAGCAGGTTCTCGTATCTTTTTATCCTTGTACTTCAACCAATTTTTTAACGTCCGGTGCAAGCTCTCCAAAAATGCCGTCACATCCCCCAAATCTCGCACCGCGATCGCGTACTTCTGCCAAATTTTGATTTCCTGCGAGAGTTCCCAATGACAGCCGATCGCCGGATTATAAGGATCGTTAGCATAGGCGGGAAAAACCAAGCGATGATCCGCCCGCCGCCAAGATTTGCCAAACCCGCCTAACAATAACGCAAACTTGACCAAATTTTGGAGAATGCGCTGTACGTTTTTCTTGGCTTTAGGTTTCTTATCGAGAGCAGGATCGGCACTTAAAAGCTGTAACATTCCCTCTTGAATGTCATACATGGGAATCGCACCGCGTCGATAGGGATGGTGAACGATTTCCAAATCTTCCAACGGTGCAGTGAAATCCACCCCCACCTGCCCGACTACCGAAGACTTGCCGCTAAACCCGCCCCATAACTCGCGAGTCAACACTTCAGCAGTCGTTGCATCCGTCAAACCGCCAAACAAGCGCAAGGTATGCGATCGCAAAGTTGCTTTGAATCCATTGGGGCGAAATTCTCCCGTTTTATCCAAACGCCGTGAGGTCATGCCTTGACCCCGCAACGGAACCGAGAGTAAGCGAGATTTCCCAAAACGCTTGGTTTGTCCGTATCCCGCACTCGTTCGCATTCCGATCCCTCGTTCTAACGCCGTCTGCCAAATTTTCCAAATTGTTTCCCACTCTTCTGCTGCCAACTCCTTAGCGCTAGAAATGCCGAAACGCAATCGCGGTTTGTAAAGAGAGATTTGTAAAAACGCACTGTGCGCCTCTTGTCCTTGCATTTGCCATGCTTGTTGGGGATGTACCAGATCGATGAGAGCCGAGCGATCGCGCCATGTCTCGTTAATCGGATAGGCACCGTGAAAGCGCAAAATACCAGGACGCATTTCTCCGTCGGCATCTTTCCCGCCGCAATAGCGCAGGGTATCTTCTCCCAACTGATGGCACGCTCGTAAAAATGCACCTTTCATGCTGCTACCGGGATAGTAAGGAAAGCCGCCTTTGCCCAATACCGGACGGATCGCGGTTTCATCTTGCCCGCTATTGGAAACCATGCGCCACGAAATATCTCGATCTCGAGTTTGTACGCGATCGGGAAAAGATGGGGGGTCTTCCTCCATCCCCTCGAGCCACTCATCCACCCAATCATCCGCATCTTGGCGATCGGCTCCGGGTTCGAGGCGTTGCAGTTGGGCGCGTCCGGGAATTTGGGCGCGAAACATCATCGGAATTTGCGTAATTTCCATTGTTTTTATCTCCTTGATAATTGTTTGCCTAGACCTCAACTCCTCGAATGAGAGTCAAAGTCCCCCAGTTTTGGGGGATTTAGGGGGCATCTTCTTTCGCAAACTTTTTGTATCGTTGCGTCCACCACACCATGCTGTCGCATAATTGCGTCAGAATGGCTAACACGACTTTGCGCTGTTCTTTGGGAAAATTTTCCTCATTCCATAATTTCTCGGCCATTGCGCGCACGGAGTCGGGATCGTTGGTGTTAATCGCATCGTTAGGTAGATCGATTCCCGCATTTTCGAGAATGTTAGCAAGCGCATCCCACGTTTTTTGCCAATACGTTGCTTTATGAGCCTCGGATGCCTTAAAACGGTGTTGTTCTCCCCAAAAGCGTTCCAATCCGAACGCAACAGTCATTCGCATTTTGTAAACTTGGGGATGCGCTTTGCCTTGAATGCCATATTCCCAAACCAAATCGTGGGCAACGCGATCGATGCTGTAGGATTTGTAAGTTTCGCTCATTATTCCACTCCTTCTAAAAATACGTGACAATGACCGCAGCCGATGGACTCCAAACCCCCTAAATAGATTTCACCGTGGGATTGTTCGCCAAAAGGTTGCCATTTTTTCTCCTTTTTCTCTTTATCGACATACTTGCGAAGGGCAATGGGAAAGACGAGATAGGTATCTTCGGGTAAGGCTTCCATATTGAAGAACTGCCCGCCATCCACTCGTTTTTCATCGTCTTTCAATTTGACGCGGCTTTGTCGATACAAGGCCATATCGTGAATGAGGCCGATCTCGTTATCGGCGACGATTACGGCAGGGAGTTCTCCGCCAACGGGAAACCAAGGCGTAAAGTCTTCGACTGCATCGATATTTAAAAAACCATAGTTGAAAAAGAGCTTTTCTGCTTTGCTTTCGCCAATTTTAAGGGGTTCGAGAGTTTGCGATCGCGTTCCCGGTTGGGGAATTTGTATCTCTTTGAGTCGTTTTTCTTCCTTCGTGCCAGCACTGTTTTTTTGGGTAACGAGGCGATCGCCCGCAATCCGCCGATAGCGTTGCAGCAAGCGGGGACAACTCACCCAAACGACGGGCTGTCCGGGACAAAAGACGGGCAACCACAGCACCGAAGCATATTCGATTTTTACATAAGATTCTGTCGTGCTGTCGGCAACTCCCGTTTGTGCTTTCGATCCGTACCAAAGATTCTCCTCTTCTTCCGAAGCATTCCGCATTTCGCTCCGCAAGCGCCCGCGAATGGAACTCCCCGGAATTACGCCCGTTTGCGTGAATTGGTCGCGAAAAATGAGATTGAGATTGCCGCTTTCTTCCCCTGCTGAAGCGCCGACGTGAAGCGGTGCGAGGGTATGAACGATACCGTAAGCCTTGCGATACATTTAAGAAACTCCTTCAATTTGTAAGGGTAATGCCAGCCCGCAACCCAAGTGGTTGAGCGGAAATCCTTCCTTGGGAAACCATGCGTTATCCCAATCCCACCACGAACGATTCAGCGATCGCTCGAGCAGGTAAACGCTACCGGGAGGCACGGCATAACGTCCCCGTCCCAAACTCCCGCCCAACTGATAAGTATTGTTTCCCGTCCGATAGCGATAGGGAATGGGTTTATCGGTTAATAAATGGGAGGGTTCGGGAAAATCGGGATGTTGGGGATAGCGATAAGAAAAGCGATTCGATCCCCAAACCCCCGGGGCGATCGAGGCAAAAGCGCGATCGATCTTTTGCTGAAAGAGTTCGACGATGGGATCGTCTTCGTCGAGTTTTTCGCTTTCAATTTCCACCAGATGATTTTCCCCGCCAAAGCGATACCATCCGGGCGCGATCGCAACGGTAGAGAGATAAATTAAGCAATATTCTTCGGGCAATTGCACGGCATATTCGAGAAATAAACCGTCATTTTTTTTGACATTGCGTTCTTCATCTTTAAGGTGAGGATGCAGGAGGGGAACGAATTTCCACGGTGCTGCCGCCGCGTTTTCTCGAATGGCTTCGCGATCGTTCCATGCAGAGATGGGTTGCCAGCTAAATTCCGGCGTAAAATCATCATCTTTTTGGTCGAGTTCCCATCCCTTGTCACCAATTTTCCAATAGTTTAATTGGTTATTTTTAGGTTTTGGATCTCGTTCGTGTTTTTTCACTTGATAAAGCCAAGGAATCGGCACGTAAAAGTCAAAATAGCTGTCGTATTCTGCCCAAAAGGGGCCGCCAACTCGCACATTTTTTCGCAGGTCTTCTTGAATGGCATTCCGTTCGTCTTGCGCTTTTCCTTCATTTTCTGCCTTGCTTTGACTGAAAATCAAGCCCGATAAAGTCGCCGCGTCGGGAGGAAATTTCGATCGCGATTGCCCGACCAAGTTTTCCGGCGATAAAAACCCACCAGCACTGCCATACATGAGTCCTAATGGTTTGACAATAATGAGATAGCGAAACATTTTTGTTTTGAGGAGTAGGAAGTAGGAAATAGAAAATTAATTATCAAGAACTGGTGACTGGTGACTGGTGACTGGTGACTGAATAATTGGTGATTGAAACCGCAATAGATGCCAGCCGATGCCGATCAAACCGTCAATCCATCGCACCGCACCCATCCGCGATTTTTGCCCCGTTAATTGTTCGCGATATTCTTCGTCCTCAATTAAGCGATCGCATTGTTCTCGAGACCAATTAAAGTAAATTTGCAACAATCTCGAAGCCAGATCGATCTGATTTTCCACTTCCTTATTCCCATCGTCCAAGCGATCGCCCGCGATTAGATCGATCGCCCGTCTGGCTTTTAATTGAGCGAGATCGCCGTAAGCATGACCCCAATTTTGTCGATCGCGCAGGGGTCGATCGGGATGTTGGTCGCGATCGCGATAGTCCTCTAATAGATGCAACGCTTTCCAAGGACAAGTCCATTGCACGTATTGACCGCTATTGAATAACACGCGGATGGCAAGGCGATCGCGCCCCGAGGATTTTGCCTCTCCTTCTGCTTGTCGGCAATGCTGCAAAACATCCCGTTGGGGAACTCCAGGAGCCGCCCACACCAAACCCAAACTCAGGGTAATGGGGCGATCGTAGACTTTACCCAAATCTTCCCAGAGTTGCCCGTGTAATCCCTGCCAATCTTGGTTAATCTCTTTCATCTTGTTCAGCGCTCCTGCACCACTGACTCGGTTATTTTGGCGATCCTCAGCAAAGTCAGGATGGTAAAGAACTCCAAGGAAATCATCTCCACCTGCATAGACTACGCGCCCGAATCTCTTCTCAAAACCTTCTTGGAATGCTTTACCCCAATTTCGCATTCTTTCGCTAAATTCGGGCAGTAAGTCATCGCAATTCGTACATCGGCTTAATTCCTTGAGGCGATCGCCCATCTTATCGCCATCCCCCATAAACCAACCCGTCCATTGCCCATCGCTTTCTTTCTGTTCTTGACTGGGACGACGCACGATTTCGGTAAATCCAGCTTGGCTTCTTGATTTATCCGATCGCTTGGCTAAATCTTCAAGAGACACCATTTCGATCCGTTTGGCAATCGTCTCTTTTGTTACTAAACGCTTAACCAATTCGGGAATACTCAAGCGTTCATTGGGATCGAGAAAACCGCGCAAAAATTCTTCCTTGTCTCGTGTTGCGGCTTTACTTCCTTCAGGTTTTGGCTCTTTTCCTTCCAATTTGCAGGCAAGTTCGTAATAAAAATATTCGATGTTTTGACGATCTCTATGAGTCGGGTAAGTACGCGGATCGATGCCTTTAGAACCCAACTCCGGCCAAGCGATTGCATCAGTCCCGGTTAAGCTAGAACTTTCTCCAATCCAATTCGGTGCAATCCATGCTCGCGAGAGTTTATTTTGTTCGAGGGTGGACATCGCTGCTTCGATGGAGTTTCCCCGACCGGAAAAAATCTCCCATGCGTGATTTTTCCAATATCCCCATTCTTCATCCCATTGATAATCGCGATGTCGCAAGTTACGACAAATCCAGTTTCGGCAATGGTGAAGAATGTTATCCCATACCTCTTTAAAGGTGGTACAAATTGAATCATCGTCCCACGTTCCTTGTAAAAGAATGCGATTGGGCATTCCCAGTTGCACGGAAATCGAACCCGGGGAAATGACTTTACAATTTTGCGATCGTGCGGCTTCAACAATTTTAAAGCTCAGATGAGACAGAATGAGAGACGCGCCATAGAGGTCGCGCAGTTTGCGGGATTTTTCGATGAACCCCTGTACGGGGGCAAAGGAGATGGCAAGATAAGACATTGATAATCTTGACGAAAAGAATCGAGCCGATAACCAGCGTTATTTTTTGACTTTATATACTCCTTGTCCGATTTCCTTGCGTTTTATGCGAATCACCGAAAAAATATTTTTTCTTTACCTTTCTTCACTCATTTTTAATAAGAAAGCAGTCGAGACGCACCGTAAAGCTCTCTCAGCTTGCGCGATTTTTCGATGAAACTTTGGACGGAGGCAAAGGAAAAGAATAGGTAAACGGATATATATTGTACAATTGTACGAACTCTGTTTTCTAAGTCTCTTAAGAATGGCTGCTTTTTAGAAAAGCCTGAAAAACTTATAGATTTTCTTTATTTTCTTTCTCACTATCACTAAAGAGTGGGTAGTGCTTCGACTTCGCGGCTGCTGATTTTGTCGAAGTACAGCGCAAGTGGGGGAGTGTTGGTGGCGATCGAAAATCGTGGCTTTAGATACAAGAATTATTCTCATCGTCTCTTTTTTGATGACTTTTACGAAATGCTTGTCTGGACTGACTTTTACGAGTTCAATTTGAAACTTTATTAAGAACTGGCCGCAATTACCCGGTCATTCTTGCGATCTTTGGGAAATATCAACTAATAGGTCGATCGTTTTGACCAAATAAGCCGATCGTAGGGGTCTGAAAAACGCTGTAACCCCTATTCTTTCGTTGACCCCCCCGGAGGACTTATCCTGATTGGGTTTTGGAAGTTTTCCACAGGTGCTTATTGCAAACTGGCCGCAATAATATTGCCTTTTGCTTGACCCCCCCGGAAAGGAGGTGCTAGAATCCAGTCATAGAAAGGGTTTCATTTGGGGGCCCTTTTAGACTTCTCTGAAGTCGATTGAATGGAAACTCGAATGCCCTGTTTTTTTAAGCTCTTCGGCAACAGTTCTTTTAGACTTCTCTGAAGTCGATTGAATGGAAACGTGTTTTTGGGATTGCAGAAATCACAAGGAAGACGGCTTTTAGACTTCTCTGAAGTCGATTGAATGGAAACAAGCGTTGTTGCAGTTGTTCAAGGAACTGTGCAGGAGGCTTTTAGACTTCTCTGAAGTCGATTGAATGGAAACTCTCCGTGAGAGCTATTACGCGTTAGGTGGCGGAGCTTTTAGACTTCTCTGAAGTCGATTGAATGGAAACGATTAAAGACTACCTCCGGACAACAAAAAGAGGTAGTCTTTTACTTTTTAAACAAGTGCAAAAAGTAATCCCAAAACTAAAAATTCGCTTTCTCAATTTCATCCCAAAGCGATCTTTAATATTGCACCCTCAATTGTTCTGCCTCATGCTCTCTCAGCACTTGCAAAACAAAATCTCTAAACGAGGCGCGATCGCGCTCCAAAACTGCCTGCATTCCCTTCACATCGCTTCCTTCGGCAATATGATAGGTGGGAGAATAAGTAACGTGAATAACCGAACCACCACCGCCAGAACTCGCATTTTGCAGCCGCGCTTGAGAAACCGGAGCGGGTGCGGGAGAACTCGACAGCATCCCCGGAATGGGAGCCAGCATCGAACCCACCGCCGACAATAAGGGATTGGGAGAAATCCCCGCCGCAAAAGTGCGAACGAAAGCCGGCCCCGTTTTATCCAAGTCGGATAATGCCCCCGTCTTCGCTGGAGAAAAAGGCAACATGGCGCGAAATTTTCCCACCGCACCGGATACCGCCGAAACTGCCGCCCCTACCGCACTTTGAATCCCTGCCGCCAGCGATCGCATCAACGCAGCCCCAGCACTCATAAACATCCTCGCCGCCCCCTGCACGATCGCTACCGCCTGACTCATCGCCCCGGAAATCATGCCCGGAATTTGACCGAAAGCCGCCCCAATCCCTGCGATCGCGCCTCGAATGGTGACCACCGCCCCCGAAAACGCCGCCCCAATCCCCGATATAGCCGCCATGACCGATATCAGCGCCCCGGTAAAAGCAGATCGAATCACCGCACCGATGCCCGAAAAAGTGGTCGTCACCAGAGCGCGAAAATAAAGGAATTGCGCCTGTATGCCGATAAATACCCCTTGAATCATGGCTGGGATTCTAAACAAGGCAAACCCCAAAGCAGTCCCGATCGCAGTACCAATCCCCACGAATGCCGACATCAACGCACCGCCAATGGTTGCGGCGACGGACACCACTTTCCCCAACAATTGCCCGAAAGAATTGCCCGCTTGATTTGCCGCCATTACCCCCTGTTGGGATTGAGCGAAAAACCCTTCCGGCCAAACCGTGGCGAGAGAGGAACGCAGGGGGGCGAGGGATTGTAGGAGAGGGGCGAAAATTTGACCCAACCCTCCCATCGAAGAGAGGGCGGATTGAAATCCCGATGCGATGCCTTTGAAAAATGAGCCGATCGCCGGAGCAAATTTAAACGCCGCGAACCCGATCGCCCCGACTGCCGCCGCAATTCCCAAAATGGGTCCAACTCCAACAGAGGCGATCGCGCCCATTGCCGGGCCAATTTTGGAGAAAAGGGAGAATGCTTTTAACGCCCCTGCCCCCTTTTGCAGGAGCGGCCACATTTTCATAATGCCGCCCACTCCTACCAACACGGGACCGACGGCAGCCGCCGCGCCCCCTAATGCGGTTGCAAAAGCGAGAACGGGTTTGGGGAGTCGGGACAATCCCTGAATGGCTTTCGTCCCGAGGCGCGTCACCCCCTCGGCTAACTTTTGTAGCCCACTTTGCGAAACGGCAATGCCCAACCCTTCGAGGGCGGAGTTGAATTCTGTCGTCGCACCCCCCAAACCCGCCATTTGCTTCTTGGCAATATCTGCGGCTTTCCCTTGAGAATGCAACTCATTGGCGGTGGTGAGTTCCCCCAATTTGTCGAGGGAGTTCACCAAAATTTGCGCCCCGGTAATCCCAGTTTTGCCAAAAATCGCACTTAAATCCTTGCTCGTTGCCCCGGCATCTTTTAAAGCGGTGGACGCTTTTTCGATGTTGAAATTGCCGAATTCGTCATTGAGATCCTTAGTAGAGATTCCAAGACGATCGAGTGCCTTTTGCGCGACTCCTGTAGGTGCGGAAAGATTGAGAATAAAGTTTCTTAAATCCGTCTCTCCTTGGGAACCCTGCCGTCCCGCATCTCCCAAAACACCGAGAGCGGAGGCGGTTTGAGAGAAAGCAATCCCCGCATTGTCAGCAATGGGTGCAACATACTTAAATGACTGCCCCAACATCGAAATATCGGTGTTGGAACTGGTCATGGTATTGGCTAAAACATCATTGATCTTGGCGATTTGTTGAGACTTAGAGCCAACATTGGCGAGTTGCTGGCTGTAGCCCGACATGATGTTCGAGGCAATATCCGCCGTTTTTCCCAGATCCATTTGCCCAGCCGAGGCAAGGGACAAAAGCCCGGGAGTGGTTGCGAGAATATCGTTACTTTTGAACCCGGCCATTGCGAGAAATGACTGGGCTTCGGCGGCTTGGGAAGCGCTAAACGCCGTCGTACTGCCGAGATCGAGGGATTGTTTTTCGAGAGTCTTGAATTGGTCGGAAGCGCGATCGAGTCCGGTGAGAGCGCCCACCCGGTTCATGGCAGACTCGCACTGCATCCCCATCTTCAGCGCGCCTTTGCCCGCGCCGACGAGGGGTTTGGTGACATTATTGGTGAGGGACTGACCGACGCTTTGCAGGCGATCGCCCATTTCGGCAGCTTTCGCTCCCTGCCGATTGAACTTTACGGCAGCATTGGCAGCATCTCCGTAAGCCTTGCCCGCAGCCCCCGCATTCTTCCCACCAAACGCTTTATTGGCAGCACTCGCCCTGCCCATCAGTCCATCTAAGACCGAGGCAGCATGAGAGCCGTCACCAATAATTTTTAGCGTTAATGAAGTGTCCGCCATTTTCTTACGATCTGAGAAAATGGCAGACGTTTAAAGGTTATCGTTTGCGCTTTTTTACTGCATCTTTTTGCGCTTTTTCTATCGCCTTAGCTTCGCGCTTGTCGTAAAGTTCGGACTCTTTGAGCCAAAACATAATCTCGTCGATTCCTAGCTCTAAAAGCGCCTCCATCGACCAGTTAGAAACTTTAGCGATAAAGATTAAGTTTTGGGCGCATACGCTTTCAAGCCTTCCCCCAATTCTTGGTGCATTAAAGCCGCGATCGCGATCCAGTCTTTATCCTCTAAATTTTCCAAATCGTAGATATCGATTTTTTTGAATTCACCACCAAAACGACAGACTTCGCAAGCCACGACAGACGGCCACAATTCATCTTTTTCTCCCATGAGGCGTTTAGCCTTTAAGATTCCCCTCGCTTTGCGATGTTTCGTTCCTTTACGAGCAATAAAAACGGGTTCGTTGCTGCAAGGCAAAATTCCCGCTACTTCAAAATCGTCTAGCTCATCTTTAGTATCGGGAGTGGATTTATCTGCAAAATACAAACTAGCGGAACTTCGCCCGCTTTCGTTTTCGGGAGCTTGTTCGGGGGTCGCAACACCGCCCTGCATTTTATCCATTTCTTGAACTTCTTGTAATACGCTCATAATTTAGTGGGGAGTGGGGAGTAGGGAGTAGTGACTGATAACTGATAACTGATAACTGACAACTGAATCAAGCCATACCTAAATTGGCTCGTATACTTGCCATTTTATCTTCTCCATTGACAATATAGATATTATTATCCACATCAATTTCAAACAAAGTCTGCCCGCCGTATTCGAGCTTGTAATAGCGAACGCCAAATGTAAATTCCGATTCGCTAAATTCACCCCCCGATAACTCTAACGAACTCATTTCTTTCGCCATGCCTCGCAACGTTGCCCGAACGGAAGCCCGTTCGGAAATCTGTCCGTTTTGGTAAACGTCGGCGTTAAACAAGCAAATAAATTGTTGAATGTCGAAGATATTTGCTCCCGCCGCGATCGCATCTTTATCAAATCCCGATAGTTTAAATTCTGCCTCCATCACATCTAGTCCCGCCACGTATTCGGGAGTCCCAAAAAGGGCAATTTCTTCCCCTTCCTCTGCCTTGGCTTCGAGAGCGGGCAAAGTAATTTCCGAGGTGGCACGAACAGGAACGCCATTGACGATCCAACTGCCTTTATTGATTTTTGCGATCGCGAGAGACATTTATTCTCCTTGGTTTAACTATCAAGCCTATTCCCTACTCCCTATTCCCTACTCCCTAAGCTGCTGCCAAAGCTGTTTGGGAACTGCCGACAACTTCCCCAACCCTGTTCAAATAATCAATATTAATCGTGCTTTGGAAAGTAATGCGCTGGGCGGGAGGGGGTGGAGTCGCATCGAGGTCAAAAATAATATTGCCCTTGGCGAGTTCTGTCGGGGGGTTGTTGGTGGGAAAATATTGGCATTGACCGCCGAGAATTGCCCCTTGTCCTTTGAGGAAGTCCAAAAACGCATTCACCGTTGCCGGAACTTGAATGGCAATTTGATGAATGGGCAGATCGACATTTTCCCGCGTTGCCCGCTCGATACTTTCGTGAATTAGATCCATTGTTCGCCTGACGCTAATAAAGCCGACCATATCAGCGCTATTGGGGAATTTAGCGGTGTAGTTTCCCCAAAGAATCCAGCCCGTGCCGTAATCCCGCCAAATCGTTGTCACCCCGGCCGCGTTGAGCAAGTTTACATCGCTCCCCGGATCGTCTTGCCCGAATGTGAGAGCCGCCTCTAGAGCAATAACCTTTTTGATGGGCTTATTGGACGGCGAAAACCACGGATTTAACAGGGAGTCAGTCTGGCAGATAACCCCGGCAACCCGGCGAGACATGGGTTCCTGGACATCGCTATTCGTTGCCGGATCGTAAACTTTGACATGAGGCCAGCAAAGAATGGCCCGATCGCTGGACGTAAAGAAGGCATTGACCGACCCCCCACCGCCGCGGCCTTCCAAAACTTGATTGCGCGTTGCGCCTCGGGGTGCATCGATAATGCAGATAGCGCGAAGTTTGGCGGCAACGATTTCCATTTCCCGCGCCACGGCATAATGGTGCGAGTAACCGCAAGCGATGATGATTTTCGGCTCGATGCCGAAAGTAGGGTAAGCGTCGAACAACGCCTGCAATCCCGTGCGAATGCTCTCGGCAGTGGTTTGCCCGATAATATCTGCCTCGGTTGGCATATCGGGATACTCGAACGCCACCGTTACCATTGCGTTAGGAGGAATTCGCGCCCCCAAATTATCCAGAGAAAGACGGGTAATTTTCCCGGCGATCGCGTCAGCCTCGTAATCGATTCCCTCGGCAAAGGTGACATTGGCGACGGTGTAGGTAATTTTGACCATGCTCCCGGGCGCGATCGCGCCCTCCGCACGGGTTAAAAGCCCTCCCGTCGCAGTGTAATCCGTCCCGCCCCCGGTAAATTCGTCGCCGTCGAGGGATTCAACCTTGGCAACGACAACAAAGCTATATTCTACCCACACCGTAGCATCGGCAGGAATTGCCCTCGCACCCTCTCGGGTAATGACTCCATTGGCGACGGTGTAATCGGCGGCGAGAGCGTAAGTGATTTTTTGATTGGCCGACTTGACCGCGATAACAACCGCACCGACAAACCCCAAGTCGATCGCGTCGCTGGCAAAAACAAACGTCCCCGTTGCATTGGGAAGTTGAATTTCATCAGTCCCCGAAAATTTTTCGTAAGCCGTATGTTGCGCCGTGCCTTTGATGGAGATAATTTCTACATTGTTCGCGCCAAGGTCGATTTCGTCATTGGCGAAAGTTTGGGGAGTTCCAGGATCCACATTTAGCATCGTCGTCGGGTCGAAAACATTCACGCCAATGAATATCCCAGAATTGTGATCTCGCCACGCTGCCACGTCATAGGGGAGGGAATAACCGGGCTTTCTCTCACCGAAAACTCTAGCGGCCTCGAGATCGCCCCCCACCAAAATCGGCTTGTTAATATTCTCCGGTTTTGCCGCCTCGCTACCCGGGGGCGCGGTTCCAATCGCCGCAATGACCGCCGTTCTGACCAAAGCGATCGGCTTTGTGGCAGTGGGGATTTCCTTGACCAGTACCCCGTGAATAAAATCGCTAACACTCGCCATTTAACTCTCCTCCTCGCAACATTTAGGAACGAATTCAAGATTGTCCCGCGCCTCGATACTTTGCTGGCTCGCGTCAATGGTTCCGTCGGGAAGGTTTAATTTAATGCGTCCTTCAACGAATCCGGGAGAATTGGCCCATTCGTCGGCAAGCTCGTCCCATTCCACCACCAATAACGGCACCGTAAAATCGATCGCCCACTGCCACGTCTTGCCGTCGCTTCCCCCATAATTTATCGAGGACAAATAGCCTTTTTCAGAAGCGTGGGGCGGCTTGAATCCGGTTAAAAGTTGCGCGATCGCTCCCGTAATCGTTTCGATATCGTCCGCATCGGCCAGTCCTAATGCCAACCCGAAAACGGTTTCGGTGGATTGCTGGATTAAATCGCTCGTTCCATCCGGCTTGCCGAATTTCTGATTTCGCAACCCCACAAACAGATAGGCGCGAGGTTCTTTTTTGCCCGCCTCCACGCGCTTTTGCCTTTGCTTGGCCGCCACGCCCAAACCCTCCAAAGGAGCAAGGCGATCGAGGATCGCTTCTTTAATCTCCTTGTAAGGGTTGGGGGCAGTGGGGTCGAGAGTCGGGCGCATTTTCAGTTATCAGTTATCAGTTATCAGTTGGCGGAATTTCGCCACTTTTTTATATCCAGTTTTTAAGGTTTTCTCGGGTGAATGCGGGGGTTGCCGTTCCTCCCGATACTCCTGTTGCGATCGGAGATTCTTCCTCATCTCTCCCGACGGGGAGAAGTTGGTTCTCGGCGATTTCTTTAAGGGCAGAGATCGCCCGTTCGTACATTTTGTCCGCCTCTTCCCCTTGGGAAATGTCCAATCGCAACCGCACCATGTCGATCGCCTTGCCGCGAATAGTTGCCAAAATCGGATTGAGAGGAATGGCGTAGGCTTGGATGACGCGAGAATCGATATCGCTGCTAACGTTCTCGACGTGAATGGCAATTTTGCGATAGTCCGGCTCGATCGCTTTGCCACTATTCCCGGTATTGGAGAGGGTAATTAGCTCCTCTTTCCCGATCGCCGCTTCCAACTCGTCCGGCGTGCAGTACAGTCCCGCATCAGTGGGATTGTCTTCGGAGTCGAGAACCCCAAACGCCGAATATTCAATCGAGACGATTTCTTCCTGCGCGATCGCCCCCTCTTCCAATCGAGTCAGAACCCCCATTTGAGAATTGAGGGAATAATCGCGATCGCGCTCGTATTCCAACGGTTCGACGGGAGAGACAACCAGATTGGCAATATCGACATGGGGAAGCTGCACGATGCCATTGGCGAATGCGTGCGGTTCGTTTTCCACCGTTCCCCCCGCGTGGGAGTAGGAGAATAATGCCGTGGACTCGGGAGAAATGCGATCGCGTAACCCTTCGGCATCCAGTCGCGTTACCAATCCCGCCGCCAAATCTGCCTCATAATCCCGCCCCAACTCAAGATCTCCCGCCATCCGCACGACAACTGCCCAAACCCATTTGTAGGGTAGGGCGACGCGATGGACGAGGGGGTCGAATTGATAATGGGTTTGGGGAAAGTTCAGCATTTTAGAGTTCGATTAGGGGTTCGAGTTCCGCCCGCTTTTCTCCCTTGATGTGCGGGAGAACTTCCCAGACGCGATCGAGGGTTTGCAAGGGACGAGTATTTCGAGCGGTGATGATTGCGTCGGCGGAACTGTCTCCAATATGGGGCAACTCTTTAAGCTCTGTCTTTGACGCGGTATTGAGGTTGGTTTTTGCGGGTTTTGCTTCAGTCGAGGGATTTTCTTGTTCCTCGGGTGTTGCCGTCGCAACCGATGCCGTTGTATCGGGCGCGGGCAATTGTACCGGAGCATCGGTGGGGGTTGCCCCTTTGGGAGCAAATTCAATATGCCCTCGTGCCAGCATTCCCGCAATGTCCCAGTCTTTGAATTCCGGGCGATCGCTGTCGATAATGTCCCCCGGATTGTGACCGGAAGAGCAACGCACTTTAACTCTATAAATTCCCATATTTTTTTTTCTGTTAAGTAACGTCAGCTAATAAAAAGCCCGCATCCATTCCCGTTCGCTCAATGCCTAAGTCCGCCTTGATTTTGTAGACCCAATTATCGCGAGCTTCCTCTCGATAGCGCGAAGGCATCCAAGGATGCCCTTCTATCATGTAGGTGTACCCAAAGGAAGGCGCTCTTCTTTGGCGCGGATTAACTGGAGTCAGAGCGACTCCCGGAAGCGGACGAGTGACGGAATTGAACCAGTTTCGCGCTTGGTTTGCCATGCGGCGCAGGGCGCGAGGGTCGGTGTAGCCCATCCAAACATCATTTCCCCAGACATCGTAATATTCGCCATCTGCCCCCAAACTGGTAGCGAGACCGACTTCCACTCGTTGAAACCCAAACTCCTGCTCGAGGGTTCGTTCGGTAACGATGACTCTTCCGCCGTTGTCGGTCATGCGGGAGAACTGAGGGTGCGATTTTAATGCCTCGAACGCTTGCGCCGAATAAAGGGCGCTATTGGGGTATTTTCCGATTTTGCGCCGAATCCTACCTTTGATGTCCTCGTGTTTTTTGATAATGTCCGACGCGCGATCGCTCCATTTATCCGTCCCTACCAATACCTCGTAATTGGTGTTGTAATTGGCAATATCCGTTGCTACCCTCGCACACTTTCGTTCGTGATCGAGTCCGAGAATATTCATCAAAAATTGCGCGGCATCTTTGTTGTCGTCGCCAATTCCCGCGATGGTTTGTTCCCGGTTGAGATCGTCGTTGACTTTGGTGATAAAACCGTGAAAATTGAGAGCGACAGGGCGAGTGGCGTGACCGCGCTTGACTTCCGTATACTCTTCCCCGGGCGAGTGGCTTGAGTCATATTCGGCAAACTCGCTGCCGTCAAACTCAACGACCTTGTTGCCCGCCATCAACTCCACCGGAGCAATGGGAAATATCAAGCAGCCCGCCCGACTCTCTGGCGTTCGTCCGAGAGCGATTCGAGTTAGAATTTCGTTGCGCTGTCCGCCGCGCTCTGCAACAGATAATCCTGTGGTCATATTACGGTAGGGTGTAAGGTTCTGGTAGAAGCGCGATCGTTACCAACTGCTTGTCCGCCGCAGCCGGAGCAGCCCAATCGGAAAGGGGATCGAGAATGGCGATCGCGGTTTCGCCCGATCCGGCAAGGTCTACTTTGCCGTCAGCGACAATTTTTAAATATTTGTCCGTCCCGGCAGGATTGCGGGTATAGCGGGGATTGGCGGATGCGCCGTTATCGGTAACGTTGAGTCCGTTGATGGCGGCGGATTCGACAGGAATTTTGCCCCGCGTCGCCGCCCCGCTCATTTCTCCCGCAGCACAACGACGCTGGCAGACACCCAAACGAACGCCCGGGGCGTAAGCGTCAAGGTAACGCCCCGTACTCGGATCGACAAAACGATAGGGTTCGAGGTTTTCTGCTGCCTTGAAGGGTTCGCGCTCATAAATTTGTTGCTGTGGAAAGGCTCCCGCCATCACTGATTTCCTCCAACTGCTTCGAGCACTTCTTCAAGGCTGCATTCTTTCCCGTGCTTTGCCTCATACTCCTTAATGTATTGCTCGGCCTTAGCAGCAAGCTCGGCACTTCCCGGGTCGATCGCGACACCGTCCGGAGCCGTGTAATTTACGGTTGTTGCCGAAGCAGGAACGGGGATTTTGGGATCTGTGGCGGGGGGAGCAATTTCTTTGCCTCCCACGGGAGAAACATCGGCGCGAGAGGCTGCAAAATCCTTAAACCATTGCAGCGGCGTGTTCTTTTCCGTCCCTCCGTCCGTGCTGAAATCGGCAGTCTCCGTATCGCCGAGACCCATCATAAAATCGATCGCCCCCGGAACTTCCCCCGCCCGGAACTTGCTCTGATGTTCTTGGCAGAAATTGGATAGCTCGGCTCTTTTAAGTTCGGCTTGTTTCCGGGCAATTTCTGCGTTTTGGCGATCTAACTCTGCTTGCTGCTGTTGTTTTTGAGCCTCAAATTGCTGTTGTTTTTGCTCGAAATCGGCTTTCTGCTGCCTTTCTTTCTCTGCGAGGGCTTCCTGTTTTGTCCGATATTCTGCATCGAGACTGGCTTGGTACTCGGCAACTTTAATCGCATCGGGCTTGGCTCCGTCGTTACCGCGATCGCTATCGTTTGGGGGAGGATTGGGTTGCGCGGGAGTTGGGTCGCGCATGAATTCGTTTAAATAAAATTCGTAAGAGCAAAAATAGCGGTGCGACCCCGGTGAGGTTTCCTCACCTAGGGAACGCGCACCAAGAGAATCAGGGTTTGTATTGAACTCGGGTGCTTCGTAATTGGGAACTTCAAGGGGAATCGAGGGATGGAGGACGTAAGCCGTATGATTGGGGAAGAAAGTTTTGGGGTGCGGGTTGTGCGGAGAGTTTGGCTTGTGCCAGCTTTGAGAGACTTTTTTATGCTCTCCGCGTTGCAGGGCTTCGATAAAATCCCGGCGAAATTGGCGAACGCCATCGACGTAAACCGTATCTCCTTCTCGGACGTATGAATTGGCGTAACCTTGCGCCAAATCCGGATCGAACTTTTGGTTTGACCCGACCCCCGGCAAATGCTTGACGGTCAATGGAGCAAGATACATATCGTTCTCTTTTGAGAGGCGATTGTAGGCACCGATCGCTTCATCCAATTCGGCGATCGTCCAGTTATTTTCATTGCCCCGAGAATCAATTTGTTTCCCAGCTTTAAAAACCGGGATTTTGATTTTATAAATGTCCTCGTCCATAACTTCAGGATGATGACATTTATTAGTGCTGTAAAGGTTAACCCGAAAAAGAAAGTATTTTAGGGTTAACCTAAAAGTAAAAACAAAATACCCTCGTTGCTTGCAAAGATTAGAATTAAAATAGGGTTAACCTAAGAAAATATTTTTTAAGGGGTAATGAGAGGCATGGCAAGCGCTCTGTTAACAATCCCGGAATGCGTAACACTAAAGAAAAAACGAAAAGATAAGGACTGGACGCAAGTTTATCTCGGTCGTCAATCTGGCATTGGCAGCAATCAAATTTCTTCTTTCGAGCGTGGGGAAAAAGTTGCTTGGCCTGCTGCGAGGGTCGCGATCGCTAAGGTTTTTAAAGTAAAAGAGGAAGTTCTTTTTCCGGAGTATTATCGGCGTGCAAAAACACTGGAAGAAACGCGAAAAAACAAAGATTTAGGGCGACGACAATTGGCGAATCTCGCCGAATCCACTCTCGAAGATATCAAAGCGATAGAGAAAGGGACGCGATCGCCGACCGAATCGGAAAAGCGTCGTTTGGCGCAAATTTTCGGCACGAGTATTGACACACTTTTCCCGGAATTCTTAACAGGGTGATTCGCCGTCTCTCACCCTAAAACGCTATCTAGCCACTGCTTCGCTCCCCGCTCGTGTTCCGAGATATGTTTTGCGCCAAACCCGAGGGGGTCTCGCTGAGGCATTTTTGAAGTCCCGCGCTTGTGGTATTTAAAGTATTCCGTATCGTTGCTAATTTCCCCAGTATTACCGGAAACGACGAGGGTATAGTTCCCGCGCATCGCTCCGGTTTCCGTCAAGATGGACGACCCAGATTTTTGAGTAGAAACCGCCAGTTCTGCCCATCGCGCGCCATCAGGATCGGTTTCGCTGGCGTGACCTTCTTCAATAAATTGCAATTGCAGATCGCCCGCCTGTTGCACCCAATCGCTCATATTGTTTAGGTTGCTAATGATGCGCGACAAATCGCTTCGTGCGGGTTCGGGGTCGATCTCGAATCTTAGAT
Organism: Cyanobacteria bacterium P01_E01_bin.42; assembly: GCA_039194995.1. Taxonomy (GTDB): domain Bacteria; phylum Cyanobacteriota; class Cyanobacteriia; order Cyanobacteriales; family Spirulinaceae; genus CCY15215. The sequence goes on from JBCCVR010000137.1 coordinate 19,350, forward strand.
TTATCACGAGAAGGTAAAGGATAGATTGTGAGTATCGCGCAGGGCTTCCAGTGCCGATCGAATGCCCGGTTTATCCTCTGGGGAAATCGCGTCAAGTAAGTCCCGCAGTCGCTGTTGTAGTGCGGCGATTCGTTCGGGAGATTCTTTTTGTTCGAGAAACCCTAAAAGCGAACTGACGGAACTAAAGCGAGCGCCTACTGTGGAATCGGTCTCGGACAGCGATCGCACCGTTGCCAGTTCCGGGGCAATCAGCACCGAATCTAAGAAACCGGAATAATCGGGCGTTCCTTTGGGAGGTGGGGGAGACGTGCCGGGAACGTAGGGCGCGATCGCCCTCGATTCAAGTAGCTCTATGGTTTTGGGATCGTCGGGGTTGCGATCGAGCAAGACATTGGGAGGATAGGAAATTCCTTGAATCTTGAGATCGTGCAGGGCTTGATAAGTTGCCATTTTAAGTCAAAGCAATTATAGTGAGCGTGCCATTTTGCGAGGAGCAATAAAGCTCTTTTGTCTCCTCGACCCAAACCAAATCCACAGGCTCGGGTTCTACAGAAATTCTTGATTCTAGGGTGTTATCGACGAGGTTTATGACCGCAACTTGGTGATACCCCTCGCAAGCAACAAACGCCTTATTGTTTGCCGCATCGATCGCCGCAGCGCTGGGTTTGGCAGAAACGCCGACAGGAACCGAGGCAATAACCGAGTTGCTGGTGGTGCTGATGATTGAAACGATTCCGCCAGCGCTATTGACGACGACAGCGCGATCGAGGGTTTCGGAAACGACGATTCCCGTGGGTTTTGCACCAACTGAAATTGTGGTAATGGCACTGTCGGTAACGATATCAAAAACGCCAACTTGATTGCTGTCTTTAAAAGTAACGTAAAGATTTCCTTGTCCCGAATGCAGTGCCGCTTCCCACGGTGCAAGTCCCACTCCTTCCGCACCCGCTAATGTCCTATCAATTGCATTCGATAAAAGGTCAACAATAACAATCCGATCGTTTCCCGACGAACAAGCATAGAGTTTGTTGCTAGAAATAGCCATCCCTCGAAGTCCTCCCGCACCTGTCTCGATGGTAGCGACGAGATTTCCCGAAACTAAATTGTAAGCAAAAATCTTGTCGTCAACGGACACATAGGCAATCCCAGTCGAAGAACTAATAGCGATCTGCCCTGAATATTCCGCAATAATTACTTCAAATTCAAATTGCCCCGGAGATACGCTCTTTTTAAGTACAATATCATAGTTATTTGTTGCGAGTTCTATGTCTCCAACCAGCGTTTTATTGCTTGTATCGATCGCGAATATCTTATCTGAATCCTCTGCAAATCCGGCAACTGCAAAAACTTTAGAATTGTATCGCTCTAACCCAAAAACTTTGGACGTGCGAGAAAAAACAACGGAGCCTTCAATTTCTTGAATTTTGTCAGTGGGAGAATTGGTCGGGAAAAATTGAAGCTCCGATATGTTAAAATTGTAATGAATTCCACCGTCGCGATAAGCGTCAGAAAATGATAGGCGAAAAGATTGATAGCTGACGGGGGTGGTCAACTCATAAAACCTTGTTTCAAAAGCATTCCAAGCAGGTTCTCCGTTCACGATCTGGAGAGTAGTCCATGCAACCCCATCATCGCTTCCTGCAAATACCCAACTAATCGGACTTTTGTACACAGGGCATTGAATCGAATATCCTCCGACGGTTGTAGGCACGCCAAAATCAAAGCCAATTTTTGCGTCATTATTTATATCATTTTTGCTCGTGTCGTAGTAGTTCCATCTCGTAAAAGAATTTTGGTCGAAGACTTTCCAAGGCTCGCGATCGACCCACCACAAACCTTTAATAACTTGAGG
>JBCCVR010000138.1:0-20261 GCA_039194995.1 Cyanobacteria bacterium P01_E01_bin.42
GTTGAAAATACAAACTTAACAAAACTAAATATCAAAAAACCTAGTTTTAGACATATACTCATCCTTAATCAGAGTAGCATCTTTTAATTCTTTGATCGCTGTAAAATGGCACCCCAAACTTACCGTTAGTTAAAGACAAAATCAACAAGAAGTAAGTTAGCGATCGCGACTCCATTCCTCCTATTGAGACTATCTAGAATCGCGTTTTGGAATGCGGTTCGAGTTTCGCGTACCCTTTTTATGAGGTTTTTAAATGTTTTCCAACCCGAGTTTCGCCCGGATTGGGAGGTCGATCGCGATCTTTGCGATCGCCCTCTCCCTCCTGCTGGGCACCGCCGTCCCTCCCGGCATGGCAAAAGACCTGCCGGTTCCAGACCCCGAGTTTCACGGCACCATTACTGAAACGTATGTCAACTCCGAAGCCGATGAAAGCATTCTCCTGCCCCCCGTCGAACCCCCGGAAGACTCACCCAACGTCGTACTGATCCTGTTGGATGACGTGGGTTTCGGAGCATCGGAAACCTTTGGCGGACAGATCCACACCCCCACCCTCAACAGACTGGCGGAAAATGGCTTAAGCTACAACCGCTTTCATACCACCGCCTTATGTTCTCCCACCCGCGCCGCCCTGCTCACGGGTCGCAACCATCACTCGGCTTCAACCGGCGCATTGACTGACTTTGCCACGGGATTCCCCGGTTATACCGGAATCATCCCCCAAGACACGGCCACGATCGCCCAAATTTTGCAGGGCCACGGCTATAACACGGCTTGGATTGGCAAAAACCACAACTTACCGGGCGATCAAGGCAGTAACGCAGGTCCATTCACGCGGTGGCCCAACGACCTTGGCTTCGACTACTTCTACGGCTTCCTCGGTGGCGGTGGCGAAACGGATCAATGGTATCCCGCCCTGTATGAAAACCGCAATCCCATCAATCAACCGTCTTATCCTGACGAGAATGACCTCGACAATAGTTACAACTTAACCCGAGATCTCGCGGATAAGGCCATTAGCTGGGTGCGCTATAACCATACCTTGTCACCAGAAACCCCCTTCTTTCTCTATTTCGCCCCCGGAGCGACTCACGCTCCCCACCATCCCCCTCCGTCTTATACCACGAAGTATCAAGCTGAAGGAGAACATGCTATTGCCGCAGAAGCAGAGGACGGAATGTTTACCGAAGGCTGGGATAAGCTACAGCAAGCAACCTGTATCAAACAGAAAGCGATGGGAATTATTCCTCGCGGTACACAATGTACAGAGCGGCCCGAAGAAATTCTAGCTTGGGAGGATTCCTATTTTGATTATCCCATCGGTGATGAAGATAAATACAGGGATTTAATGACCTTGCAAATGCAAACCTATGCGGGTTTCCTGGAATACACGGACGTGCAAGTTGGCCGAACCCTCGCTGCCATTGAGGAATTGGGCGAACTCGACAACACCCTAGTTATCTACATTGTTGGCGATAATGGCAGCAGTGCAGAAGGGGGTTTAATCGGTGGCTGTAATATGAGCGCCACCTATGCCGGCCTTGACTTTACCATGAACCAGAACCTAGCCTGCAAAAACAAGTGGGGCCATCCCGGAACCACACCTCACTTTGCTGTAGGTTGGGCTTGGGCTACGGATGCACCTTTCCGTTGGACAAAACAGATCGCCTCTTACTTTGGCGGTACTCGCAATCCCATGGTGGTTTCTTGGCCGGATAAAATCCACGCGACCGGAAATCGGCGCTTGGATCTGCGGGATCAATTTCTCCATGTCATCGATGTTGCCCCGACAATTTTGGATGTTGTGGGCATCGATCCTCCCGATCAGTTCAATGATATCTTCCAAAAGCCGATAGAAGGGGCGAGCTTTGCCAATACCTTCGAGGCTGACGGAGCAGAGGCACCCGCCCTTCGGGATACTCAGTATTTCGAGATGGTTGCCAATCGCGGGATTTACCACGATGGCTGGATGGCGTCGTCGTTCCACGGGCAACTGCCTTGGGAGACTAATGCAGCCAGTACTTTGGAGGATGATCCCGAGCTAGAGAAAGATGAGTGGGAACTGTTCGATCTGGAGAGTGATTTTAGCCAGAGCACCGATTTATCGGGCGATATGCAAGATAAATTAGAGGAAATGAAGGAGCTATTCGATAGCGAAGCTAAAGCACACGATGTCTATCCGATTGACGATCGCTTTTTTGAGCGTGCAGCACTCGATCGCCCGACTGTTTTCGGCGAGCGAACTTACTTTGAGTTTTATCCCGGGGCAATCTTTTTGCCCGGAGATATTGCGCCTAATGTGGCCGAATACTTGGGCTACGTCATTACCGCAGACCTGAATATTACCGAGCCGGACAAGGTTCAAGGGGTTATCTTCGCCAGTGGCGGAGGAGATACTGGAGGCTATAGTCTCTATGTCAATAAGAAACATCATCTGGTCTTTGAGTACAAATATCTCAATCTGAAACGAACCCGGTTTGTTTCTGAAACAACACTACCGGAGGGGCCGATTCAGGTTGCGTTTGTCTTTGACTACAACCAAGATGACGAGGGCCAAAAACTTGACGGTAGTGGTCATGGTTATCTCTATGTCAACAACGAGCTAGTAGACGACGACGACATTGAGAAAACGTTTGGCGGCGACTTTATGATGGATAGCCAAGATGTGGGGATGGATATGCGGGCTCCGGTCGGCCGCTACGAACCACCTTTTGAGTTTACCGGCGGCGAGATTAAGAAAGTGACTCTCGATATCGATCCATCTGGAGAGGGACTCGCATCCCCAGAGCCAGTCCAGATTGATTCATCCCCAGAAGAAGTCGCATCCGAATCCGAAGCCAGTCACCAAGAATTCATCGATCGCGTCATTCAAGAGATCGTTGAACGGCTGGGAAGCTAATCCGCATCGTCTGATTGAGAGCGAGATCGTGTCAATTCTTGATTCTCGATAACGATCGCAACTGACAGTGGCGATCGCCCCTCTAATTTTCGAGAGGATGCGATCGCCCTCATTGAAAATATTGATGCTTGCGTTCAAACCCATAACCATCATGACAACCCAACTATTTAAGAAATTCGCGCTTCTCTGTTCCTGCTGCCTATTGTGGCTCGGGCTTGCGGGTTGCACGACCCAAGCGATCGCCACGGATTCCCCCTCCCGAGACGCGGGCAGTTATCTCGCTTCTTGGAATGACACCGCAACGAAGACAGCCATTGTCGAGTTTGTGGAGGATGTCACCAACGATGAAAGTGGAAATTTCGTGGAAGCGAAGAATCGCATCGCTGTTTTCGACAACGATGGCACCCTCTGGGGCGAATACCCCAATTATTTCCAGCTTGACTTTTTGATAAACCACTGTGGTGTTACAGATGGGAAGCCCGAAAATTGCAGTGGAGAAGAGACGCAAAGTTACATCGATGCTGCGGGCAATTTTGTCAAAACGCAAAATAACCCCGAGTTCGGCCGTCCTTATGTCGATTTGATTTACCGACCCATGGTAGAGTTGCTCGATTATCTACGTGCTAACGATTTTCAAGTTTATATCTGCTCCGGTGGCGAAATCGACTTCATTCGCGGCTTTGCCGAAGAATACTATGGTATCCCTCCTCAAAATATCGTGGGTTCGACTCTGACAACCACGTATCAAAGCAACCCATCAGTTCTCGTGCGGGCTGACGAGTCAGTGCCACCCCCAAATGACCAAGACGGCAAACCCGTGGGTATCGAACGCTACATCGGTAAGCGACCGATTCTCGCCGTGGGCAATTCCGATGGCGATTTGCAAATGTTGGAGTATACCGATGAGGGTCAAGATCGTAGCCTTATGCTGCTGCTTCGGCATGACGATTTCGATCGGGAAGGCTATGCAGAAGTAGAAGATCCCGACGAAGATTGCGCCGCTGAGGGCGCATCAGACGGGCCCGGCACCTATTGCCACGCGGACGAGGCGATCGCCAAAGCCAATAGCGAGGCGGATTGGTATCTCATCAGCGTAACCAATGATTTCGACGTGGTTTTTCTGGGGGATTAGCCTCTCTAATCGGAAATATCTTTTGGGTGCGTTCGTGTGAATGCACCCTTTTCAAAGCGTTGCAACCTTCTTTTAAGCAATACAAGGATTGGATATGATTCTCTCTCGGCTTTGTGGAACGGGCATCCTGCCCGTGTTTCGCTTAACAATCGCGATCGCTATCCTCATGTTTGCGATCGCCCCTTTCAATACCGCGATCGCTGCCCCCATCTGTCCCGACGGCATGGCCTTCATCCCCAAAGGCACGTTTACCATCGGTTCCGATATTTACGATGCCGCCGAAGCCTCTGCCAGTGATGTCACGGTAGAGAGTTTTTGTATCGATCGCCACGAAATCACCAACGCAGAATTCCGCCAATTTGTCGAAGCCACGGACTACCAAACCGTCGCCGAGCGTCCCGTACCCCAAGACCAATTTCCCGACTTAAGCGAGGAGGAACGGCAACCCGGTTCTCTGGTCTTTTGGCCGCCCGAATCCCTCCAACAAATGTCTTATCTGAGTTGGTGGCATTGGGTCGTCGGGGCCAACTGGCAAAATCCTTACGGTCCTGAAAGTACCCTCGAGGGGTTGAGCGACTATCCCGCCGTTCATATTGCCTACGAAGATGCCGTTGCCTATGCCAATTGGGTCGGTAAATCCCTCCCCACTGAGGCGCAATGGGAATATGCCGCCCGAGGCGGTCTCGATGGCGATGCGATCGTGCCTCGCGAACAATACACCCCCACCAAAGCCAATACTTGGCAGGGGATTTTTCCCTTTTTCAATACCAAAGAGGATGGCTATCTCGGCCTCGCCCCGATTCAGTCCTTTGAATCCAATGGTTACGGACTTTACGATATGTTAGGGAACGTTTGGGAGTTAACCACCGATTGGTATCGCGCCGGACATCCCGATAAAGAGGGCAGTCTCAACCCCACAGGACCCGATCGCGCCAGCAGTTTCGATCCGAGAAAGCCCAATGATGGCGCATTACGCGTGATTAAAGGGGGTTCTTTTCTCTGCGCTCGCAACTATTGCAGCCGCTATCGTCCCGAAGCGCGGGAATCCCAAGCCCTCGATACCGGTACCAATCATATCGGCTTTCGCTTGGTGAAAAATCTTTAGTGGGGCGATCTGCGAATTGGCGATCGCAAAATTCGTGCTAAGATTGGAGATTGCTGAGTTTTTTTCAGTTAACCCATATCCAGCACAGACTGATGACCATAACCCAAGAACGCAAACAACAGATTCTCTCGGACTATCAAGTCCACGAAACCGATACGGGATCCCCTGACGTACAAGTTGCCATCCTCACCGCCAGAATTGAAGGACTGACCCAACATTTAAAGCAGAACAAAAAAGATCATTCCTCCCGTCGGGGCTTGCTCAAGCTGATCGGCCGCCGCAAAAGATTGCTTACTTATATCCGAGAAGGCGATTACGAACACTACCAGAAACTGATCCGTCGCTTGGGTATCCGTCGTTAACTAAAGTTATAGCAAAACTCATGCCTCCAGAATCCGATCGCGAACCCCTGCCTTTTGAACCTCGCCAAAAGAGCAAGAAAAAGAAAAAAGCCAAAGCAACATCGCCCGCTCCCGAATCGGTGCAAGGGAAGAAAAAAGCAGCCAAATCAAAGCGCAATCCGAACTCGAGTGTCATCCCCGAAGTCGTCAGCCAGCGCATGATCCGGCGCATGGCAATCCTGTGCGGCATTCCTACGGGACTCGGACTATCGAGCTTTGTGGTTTTCTACGCCCTAGTGAGTCAAGGCTGGGCGGATATTTCCCCCCAACTGGTTTTTTACGCCACCTTGGGGCTATTCGGCTTGGGTTTTTTCGGTTTGAGTTACGGCGTTCTCTCCACCTCTTGGGAGGAAGATCGTCCGGGGGGTTGGATTGGCTGGCGAGAATTTACCCTGAACTGCGCCCGACTCCTGCAAGGCTGGCGCACGGCCAGACAAGCTGCCCAAGAAGGTAAAGAAAATTAAGGATTTTGGCTGCGGAGTGCCTCAATCCGATAAAATCGCTCCTAATTATGGCTGCGATTTATGTAGCATCTTATACATAGGGGATATTGCCAAATGATTGTCGTGATGAAAGTCGGCTCTCCAGAAGCCGAAGTTTCGCGTTTGTGCCAAGAATTTAAAGAGTGGGGACTGGCTCCGGAAAAGATTGTCGGACAGCATAAAGTGGTCGTCGGTCTAGTTGGAGATACCGCCAGCCTCGACGAACGCCAGATCGAGGAAGCCAGCCCTTGGATCGAATCCGTCCTGCGGGTAGAGCGTCCCTATAAGCGTGCAAGCCGCGAGTTTCGCCACGGCCAGCCCAGCGAAGTAATCGTTAATACCCTCAATGGCCCCGTGAGTGTGGGAGAGCATCATCCCATCGCTGTTGTCGCGGGACCTTGTTCGGTGGAAAACGAAGAAATGATCGTCGAAACGGCATTGCGAGTCAAAAAAGCGGGGGCAAAATTCCTGCGCGGTGGTGCCTACAAGCCTCGCACCTCTCCCTATTCCTTCCAAGGTCACGGAGAAAGTGCTTTAGGATTATTAGCCAAGGCGCGAGAGGCTTCCGGTTTGGGCATCATTACCGAAGTGATGGATACTGCCGATGTTGAGAAAATTGCCGATGTCGCCGATGTGTTGCAAGTCGGGGCGAGAAATATGCAGAACTTTGCCCTGCTCAAGAAAGTTGGCGCTCAAAGTAAGCCCATACTACTCAAGCGAGGGATGTCTGCAACCATTGACGAGTGGTTGATGGCGGCGGAATATATTCTCGCGGCGGGCAATCCTAATGTGATTCTCTGCGAACGGGGCTTGCGAACCTTCGATCGCTCTTATACTCGCAATACATTAGATATTTCCGTCGTTCCCGTCCTGCGCCTCCTCACTCACCTCCCGATCATGCTGGATCCCAGTCACGGTACGGGTAAATGGGAATACGTTCCCGCCATGGCAAAAGCGGCGATCGCGGCGGGTACGGATTCTTTGATGATCGAGGTTCACCCCAACCCCGCAAAAGCCCTTTCCGATGGCCCTCAGTCCTTGACCCCGGATCGGTTTGATTTGGTTATGAAGGAATTAGCCGTGATTGGGAAAGCCGTGGAACGGTGGCCCGAACCTGCCTTAGCAATGGTGTAAAGGCTTAGAAAATCCTCCCGATTGGGGGGATTTTCATTTGAGCTATATTAGAAGATGTTAAAATTCACCGCACCAGGCGCAGAGAAGCGCGGAGAGAGAAACATGAGAAATTTGTTGCGATCGCGAAAAAAACCGCCCTTGGAAGTGTTTGCTCTGTCAATCGTCTTTATGGCGGGATTAACGTCCCCTGTTTCTGCATTCGAGCAAGAGCATTTAGACCGCCTGCTTTCGACCAATGCTTGCCCCCAATGCGATCTCAGCGATGCAAATTTAAGAAATGCCAATTTGAACAGTGCGGATCTCAGGGGCGCAATTTTAACTAATGCTAATTTACGAGGCGCAATTTTAATCGATGCCGATCTCAGAGATACGGATCTGCGGGGGGCGAACTTGAGAAGGGCGGAACTCAGTTTTACGAACTTTAGTGGGGCGGATGCGCGAGAGGCAGACTTAAGTAGAGCAGAGTTAAGAGAAACTCGCTGGAGAGGAGCGGATGTGAGGCAAGCCAACTTTAGGCAAGCCGAATTTCGGGGAACGAATTTGACGGGAGCGAAAATTTGTCAAACCGTGATGCCGAATGGCAGAAGAGATACCCGCCATTGCGATGACTTTGGCAATTAATAAATCTACATTACGCTAGTTCTGAACTTGGAAAAACCCTAAAACTCTCAAAAGTTGAAATGTATCGATTTGCCAACTCCTTGAAAAATAAGTAAACCTGCTGGGCGAGCGTAGCCTACGGGGGGGTTTGGGGGCTAGCCCCTCAGAGAAACTTCTCAATCCCAGCAAAGAGTTATCAACACTCTGGCATTTTTATATCAAATCCGGTTAAACAGTTATAATATTGACTCAAAATCGGTCATTTCTGGGCGCAAGCGTTGCGCCCCTACCCCAAAAATTTCCTGTAGGGGTGCAATGCTTGCACCCTCTGAAATATTAGGAGCTATTTTTAGGTTGATTTTCCGGATTTAATATTAACAATTGCATCCCCTTAAGATTCAGAGGATGTATTTTGTCACAAATCGATGTCAATGGATAAGGGAAGACCTGTCCCTCATCCATCCGATTAGTTATTCAACAGGTGGTTAATCAGAGGAGCAACTGGCAACTTTTGTTCGCGATGGAATTCAACGCGAACAGCACCATCAGGCGATTTCTCGAAAGAAATCCTCTGAGTTCCAGTGAAGGCCAACATTAAAATAAGCCAAATCCATCGAGATGGCTTCTTTGGTTGTTGATGCCTATACCACCTGTCGTTAAACAGGTTTTTCATCGATAGGAACACAATAAAGGGATGTCGTTATTGTACCCCATATCAAAAGAATTCTGGTTATTTCTTGAAAACAAACACTCTCCCCCGTGTTGAAGAGAGAGTGTTTGCGGTCGGTATCGAATCAATAATATCCCTTTATTGTGTTCGTACCGATTTCTGAAATGCTTTTTTCTTGGAAAATTTTTTCTCTACAAAGTGAGGAAAATTAGAATAGATGATGTTGAGAATTGCGAGAAAACAGATTAAATAGAAATGAATTTATGATTTCCACGATATTATGGTTTTTCTATTTTTATATCACTCACGAGAGATCTACTCATTTCTACGTCTAGTATATCATAACGAGCATATTCAAAACTTGTCGAACGCTTCAATAAAAATATTTTTTCAAAAAGAATCGCAAAAAAAAATGGTAGGAGTATCAAATTTGACACCCCTACCATTCCCGAATTTTATTTCTAATCCAATTCGGATCGCTGCAATTGAACGCGATTTTCTGCAAACTCGCTGGGTTTGATGTACGTGGGAATGGTGGCTTCGCTCTGCTGGGGTCCTTCTGGGGGCAGATTTTCCGACCCTCGGGAAATCTCCTCTTCAACAGGGCGATCGCTTTCCTCATCAAACAAAGAACCCAAACCTAAAACCATTTCTCCCAGTTCTTCCGCACTAGAGGTGTAGAGTTCTGGTTCTTCAAGTTCCTCAAGTCCCGCGATCTCGTCCCATTCTTCCCCATCGAGCAACTCTAACATCTCCGTCATCGCCCATTCCAAATGGGGGCCCGCATCCACGGGAATCCAACCCGTTGCCATCAAATGCCGCCATTCAAAGTGCAGGTGAGGCCCGGTAGAATTCCCCGTACTGCCAACCAAACCAATCACTTGTCCCTGTTCGACCCATTCTCCCGGTTCTACCAAGATTTCCGCAAGGTGAGCGTAACGGGATTCTTGGGTGCCGTCTTCGTGACGTAACGCCACCATTTTGCCGTAGCCGCCCACATAGTCGGCGATCGCGACTTCGCCGTGATAGCTGGCTAAAACTGGCGTTCCCATTGGGGCAGCGATATCCGTCCCCGAGTGCATCCGCCAATTACCGAAAATAGGGTGCACCCGCCAGCCAAAATCAGAAGAAATGCGACTGGCTTGGGGGAGGGGGAAGAGCAAGCCACTATTGTTGTTATTAGGATAGGCATCTTGGCGAGAAGCAGCGATCTCCGTCTCTACGCGATACTGCCGTTGGGATATTGCCGTCGTATTCGCCGCCCTGCGTGCCGCCCATTCTGCCGGAGGGGGAACCACCCGAATGCGACGGGACGCAACGGGAACAGATGCCCCTCGCCAGCGAGATTCGCGAGAAATCGAGATGCGAGGGGCGGAAATATTTTGGCGGCGGGCGATCCGGGGAGACGGGGGTGCTTGACGGGCGATCGCGGGGGGTTTCGGTTGGACGTTGCAACTGCCGCTACTCAGGCGACCGTTTTGCATGACGGCCTCGCATCCCGTCGAACGATTTCTGAGAACGACTGTGGGGCGACTGGGAGTCGAATTCGTCGCAGGTGTTGGGGCTGCGGCGGTATTATTCGTGTTGCTCGTATTGTAATCCCGGCGATCGATGAAATTATTAGTTTCTCCTGCCGAAGCCGTATTGGGGCGATCGATGAGGTGTTGGGGAATTTCTGGTCTCGTCGGTTGGCTTGGGGGAACCGCAACTCGCGGCGCAGTGGGTTGGGCAGGACGGGGAGCGGGTTGGGCCACTGTTCTGGCGGGTCGCGTCGGTTTGGGTTGGGCGACGGGTCTCGGGGCGGGTCTGACTGTCGGTTTGGCCGCAGGGGGACGCGCAACGGGAGCCGTATTGCGAGCGGGTTTTGCTACTCTCGGCGGCGGTGGGGCGGGACGAGGCGCGGGGCGAGTCGCTCTGGCAGGAGGCGGGGCGGGACGAGGCGCGGGGCGAGTCACTCTGGCAGGCGGTGGCGTTACCTTTACCTTCGTGGGTTTGGAAAGGCGCGGGGCGGAGGAAGGAATCGCAGCAGGAGCAGCCGTCAGATTATCAACGAAAGTATTGGTATTTCCCCATGCCATACCCGCGCCCAAAAAGCCAAAACTGCCCAACACGCCTAAACTCTTGGCAATAAGGCAGATTCTCATTAAAGGTTGTAACTGTTTAAATCGAGAGTGGTTTTCGGTCATTTTCTCCTCACAGAAAGCAATTAGCAGTTCTCTTTAATTGACTTGGCAGTTTTTAGGATTTTTTATGCAGCGATCGCTCGCTGAAAATTTTTTCGTCTATATTGTAGCCCAAGGCGATCGCTCCTGGATCGCAACGGATTTCTGTAGAAGCGCCCGAAGATTGCAAGCGAATGCGCAGTTCCCCGCGGGGGGTAATCCCCACAATTGTCCCCGGAGATCCATTTACCGTTACAGAACGTTCTTTCGCGATCGCGAGTTCCCAATAGGACGATAATAGCGCGTCCGCTCCTTCCTGCAAATAGTGACGATATCCGGACAAAATTCCGCCAGTGGTTAGGGCGGCCAAACTTTCCAGATCCGGGATGGCAGCGCGATCGCTCATACATTCTGTCAAAGCAATGCCCGGATCCGGCGGTTGATTTTCCCAATTAATTCCCACCCCGATAACTGCGTAGGGAAATGGGGAATAGGCAGCAGGGAATAAAGGGGCAGGGGGAGCGTCAACAGGGACGCGATAACTGGTAACTGTTCTTATTCCCCCGAGTTTTTTCCCATTTAAAATCAGATCGTTCGGCCATTTGAGTTGGACGGGAATGCCTCTTTGACGCAATGCCGTGGCGATACCCCAACCGCTACCAAAGGTTAGAAGAATGCCGATTTTGCCGTCCGTTGCCATGCCCAAAGATAGATATAAACCCCCAGGATCGCTCTGCCATTGTCGTCCCCATTGTCCCCGTCCCGCAGTTTGGCGATCGGCAATAACAACGAGAGGCAACGTCGCGTTATTTTCTACCAATTTTCTTGCCGTAGTATTCGTCGAGTCTAAAACTGCATAATGATCCAAGGAGAGCGCGGTTTCGGGAAATTGATTCTGAAATATTTGTTGAAATTTCTGGCGATCGAACATCGTAGCGTTTATTCGCACCCTAATAAGTCATTGATAATTGATAATTGTTCGTTGAAATCAGCTATCACCAAACATAATCACCGTTGCATCGCTTTCATCCACATCGAGATCGTTAAGTTCATCAAGCGGAGAACTCGTTTCTTGCCGTTTCGGCTCGGGGGGTGATTCCTTCGGGATTGCAGGAGGATCGTCTAAAACGAATTCTACAGCAACTTCGACCTTAACTCTTGCCTTGCGCCAGCCCCGAGCGTCGGTTTTAAGAATTTCGCAATCAACGCCCTCATTAAACCACTTGAGAAAATCTGCTTGTTCTCCATCGGGACTCACTTTTGTTTTGTCGATTTTAATGCCCTGATTGCTCAACAGTCCGAGCAATCCATAACCAAAATCATAGCCAAAACATTCTTTCAGAGCCTGTTTGAATTTTCCGACTTTAAACGCATCATCGCCAAAGGCAATAACATCATCATCGTTAAATCCCTCCTGATGGCTATTTTGTCCCATTGCTGTAACTCCTTATTGCGACCTTTCTAGAGAATTTGCAGGATTTTTCGTCCGTTGAGGCTTTTCTTTTCTACCATAACTCGTTCTGCAAATTTCTCCCAACCGGAGAATAATTGACAGATTATCGTGACTGGTCGGCGATCGCGGTCATGTTCGACGCTAGAATCGAGATCGACTTATCGAACAGATCGAGAAACGATGGGACAAGAAATCGAACGCAAATTTTTAGTCAAAGGGGAGCAATGGCGATCGCTCGGGACGGGAAAATCCTACCGTCAGGGCTATCTATCCGTTGCGCCTCATTGTACGGTACGGGTGCGGGTAGCTGGCGATCGCGCTTATTTGACCGTGAAGGGGAAAATCCAAGGACTTTCGCGCCCGGAGTTTGAATATGCCATTCCCGTCTCCGAAGCCGAAGAAATGCTCTCCGGGTTGTGCGATCGCCCTCCCATCGAAAAAATACGCTACACCATCCCCATTGATAATTTAGTGTGGGAAGTTGACGAATTTGGCAGCGAAAATCAGGGGCTAATCGTAGCAGAAGTAGAATTAGAAGAAGAGGGGCAAGCGATCGCTCTCCCGGAATGGATCGGGCAAGAAGTATCAGGAGATCCCCGTTATTTGAACTCGAATTTAGTACAGTTTCCTTACAAACAGTGGCAAGCGTGAAAAGTTAAGACCTACCTTCAACCCACCCCCCAACCCCCTCCCAAGAGGGGGAGTCGGAATGCAAACCAATAACCAATAACCAATAACCAATAACCAAAACAATGATCGCATTAGTCGTTTGTATTGGATGGATTTTTTCACTATGCTTGCATGAATTCGGTCATGCAATCGTTGCCTATTGGGGAGGAGATAAATCTGTGAAAGAGAAAGGCTATTTGACCTTTAATCCCCTCAAATATACCGATCCCGGACTGAGTTTGGTGCTACCTTTATTTTTCCTTTTATTAGGAGGAATTGCCCTACCCGGGGGTGCAGTTTACATCGATCGCGCTCGCTTGCGGAGTCGCTTGTGGGATAGTGGAGTTTCGGCGGCGGGTCCGTTTGCCAGTTTTTTGGCGGCGTTGGCATTCTCTTTTCCGTTTTGGTCGGGTTTGGCGATCGTGCAAACGACTCATTGGTTTTGGTCGGCGATCGCATTTTTGATTTTTATTGATATCTATGTCGTTTTAATCAATTTATTACCGATTCCTCCCCTTGATGGCTATGGAATTATCGATCCTTGGCTTCCTCTTTCCGTACAAAGACAATGCCGGAAATTTGGGAAATATGGGATTCTCGTTTTAATTGCTTTGCTCTGGTTTTTCGATCCTCTCAATCAATTTCTCTGGTTGATGTCTTCAGAAATTGGTAATATTTTGCGCGTTCCACCTCAAGCTATTGCTCTTGGCGGACGATTATTTCAACAAAATTCGGGGATTTTAGTCGTCGGAGTCTTAGCAGCATTATGGATTTTAAGAAGTAAAGAAGGTGGATTCTATCACAAGGGAAGAAATTTTGCGCAACTGAAAAAATACGATCGCGCGATCGCCGAGTACGATCGCGCCATTGAAGTCAAACCCGACTATTACGAAGCCTGGCGAGATAAAACCTATTTGTTACATCATTTAGAACGATATGAAGAAGCCCTAGTCGGCTACGATCGCTTACAATCTTTACAGCCGGATGCGGTTAGCACTTGGCAGTATCGAGGCTTGATTTTAATACAGTTACAACGCCATGAAGAAGCCCTCGAATTTTACGATCTCTTGCTGGCAAGCTATCCACAACATCAAGAGGCTTGGTATCATAAAGGACTAATTTTACACGCCCTACGACGCAATGAAGAAGCATCGCAAACAATCCCAAAAATTGTTGCCATCGATCCCGACAAAATCGAAACTTGGTCTATGAGCGGGATTCTCTGGGAAAAACTGGGAAATTTAGAAGCAGCCCGCAAATCTTACGAAAAAATTACCGAATTAAAGCCCTATGATTATCAAAGTTGGTATCGATACGGACAGTTTTTACAGCGATCGCAACGTTATAAGGAAGCGATCGCAGCTTTCGATACTGCCATTCAACGCAATCCTACGGAATCGGAAGTTTGGTATGCGCAATCCATTTGTTATGCCAAACAAGAACAGGCAGAAGAAGCCTTAGATCGCTTAGAAGAAGCCCTTTCCTTAAAAGGGAGAAAACAATGGCGAAAAGTTGCAAAAAATGATAAAGATCTCGTTTTTCTTCAAGATAGTCCCCGCTTTCAAAAGCTAATGAGAGGGCGTTAATAATTAAGTTTTCTTAAATACCTGCAAAGAAATTGCAAAACAATGTCCAAAATAGTAGGTATAGCATTTTCATTGTTTGTTCCCTAGGCGCGATCGCCTCCCCATTCAAAATTAATTTTTACCCGCTCATGTCACAAACCGTTGCTGATTTTATGACCCCCAATCCTATCACGGTTACTCCCGAAACGCCGTTAAAGGATGCCCTACAAATTCTCGCCCGAGAACAGATTAGCGGATTGCCCGTCGTGAATGAATCAGGACAATTAGTAGGGGTAATTTCCGACTCGGATTTAATGTGGCAAGAGACAGGGGCAGAACCTCCTCCCTATATTATGTTCTTAGATGGTTTGATTTTTCTGAAAAATCCAGCCCGTTACGAAAAAGAGTTACACAAAGCTCTCGGTCAAACCGTTGGCGAAGTCATGAGCGATAAACCAATTTCGACAACGGGCGATCGCCTCTTGCGAGAAGCTGCAAAGCTCATGCACGAAAAACACGTTCGTCGCCTTCCCGTCGTAGATGGAGAAAATAAAGCGATCGGTATTTTAAGTCACGGCGATATTATTCGAGCGATGGCCTCGGAAAGCACGGACAATTAATAACGACTAACAAAAAACCTCTGAATCCAGACTTAAATCCTAAGCCCTGACCCACCCCTCAACCCCCGACCCACCCCCTAACCTCCTCCTAAGAGGGGGAGCAAGAGGGGAGAAACCAATAACCAATAACCAATTCAAAAATGACTCCAGAATCCATTCAAACCTTATTGCAATCTGAAGATTACGGCGATCGCATCACGGGGTTAAATCGACTCAGAGACCTACCTCACGATGTTGCTTTTGAGATGATTCAACCCCTGATTGTCGATAAGAAAACGCGGGTGCGTTATGCTGCTGTCAGTCAAATGGATACCCTCGGGCACGTGAATCGAGAGAAATCCCTCGAAATCTTGCGAGATCGCCTCCTCAACGACTCAGAAATTGACGTACAGGCAGCAGCAGCCGACGCGATCGCCGCCCTCAAACTCACAGAAGGATTTGCAGACTTACAAAAAGTCTATCGAGAATCTTCCGAATGGCTTTTGCAATTTAGCATTATTGCCGCACTCGGAGAAATGGGAGACCCACGCGGCTTTGACCTCCTTGCCGATGCCCTCGCATCCGATAATGACTTACTGCAATCTACCGCAGTCGGAGCATTCGGAGAACTCGGCGATCGCCGTGCCATTCCTTTACTGTTACCTTTTGCCAGCAATCCAGATTGGCAAGTTCGTCACCGTCTCGCCCAAGCCCTCACCCATTTGGGTGGAGAAGAAGTGAGGCTAACCTTAGAACAATTAGCTAAAGATGAAATCGAACAAGTGGCGATCGAAGCCAAGCGCAGTTTAGGATAAAAAGCTACGCCTTAATCCTTCTCCAAACACTGAGCCAAAGTTTCCTTAAACCGGGCGAAACCATAGGTTTCGATGACCCGCGACCTTAACATTTCCGGGCGATCGAGGATGGGATTGGCGGTTTTTTGCTGTAGAATTTCAATCAAACTGACGGCAATGGCTTCGCTATCTTCGGGATTCACTAAAATCCCCAATTCCCCCCCGCAAAGGGCATCGATCGCCCCATCCCGATTTCCGCCTAAAACGGGCTTCCCACAAGCTAACGCCTCGAGATAAACGATCCCGAATCCTTCCCCTTGAGACGGCATGGCAAACACATCGCAGAGATTGTAATGATCCCTTAATTCTTCATCCGGGACGAACCCGGCGAGGGTCACGCAATCCTGTAAATTTTGGCGGTTAATGAGGGTTTCGAGGCGATCGCGATCGTCTCCTTTGCCGACAATGAGATAGTGGGCATTGGGGATTTTTTGGCGAATTGCGGGCATGGCCTGCAAAATGAGATCGTACCCCTTATATTGTTGGGTAGCATCCAATCGCGCCACGGTCAAAATCAGCGGCCGATCCGCCGAGAGATGGTATCGTTGCAATAAGTAAGCGGGTTTGGGGCCGATCGCAAAGCGATCGGCATCAAATGTATTGGGTAAGAGAGAGATGCGTTGTGGTGCGAGATATTGTTCGGCGAGGAGGCGATCGCGAGTATAGTTACTCACCGCCAAAATGCGATCGGCACGCTGCAAAGCCTTTTGCAAGCTGTTTTTTTGGATATCCCAAACCTCGGTACCGTGGGCGATAACCCAGTAAGGAATCCCTAAGAAGCGCTTGATTTGGTCGGCTAAAACGGCAAAATTAGCATGAGACGCAATGATTAGATCCGGGCGCTGTTGCAAGCAATATTTAGCGAGTTGAGCGGCAAAATTAAAGGTACGGAATTGCAGGGGCACCGTTCCGGCAAAATGAAAGCGGGTTTTTTCTAGATAGGGAATGTGAGGCAGCGATCGCGTGTCGTGTTTGAGAAAAACATCATATTCCTTTTGGGGATAAAGTTCCTGTAAGGCTTGGAGCAGAAAAGCCGAATAAACTTGGATTCCTCCTTTGAATTCAAAAATATTAGGAAACCACAAATGAATGATTTTTGCGTCGGCGGGATTTTTGGCTGGCATGGGTCAGATCGTAAAAGGCAGGCTTTCCGTGCCTCATGGTAAAACAATTCTCGGCATTTCAGTTATCAGTTATCAGTTATCAGTTCCTCCGGCTCAAGCGAGAGGCTTGGAATTCGGAGGGTTTTTTCAGGAGGAGGCGAAACCCTATTCTTTTGGTCAGCCCGCGATCGTTGCGAAGGCGATCGCTAAAACAGGAGCAGTCTTGTTGAAGTTTGGGGTATGAAAATATACTGAATTTACCAGTCTTAATAAAAATTAAAGGTTTTTGTTAATTTTTATTGACAGAATTCTTTATTTTGATTATCCTGTGATAGGGAACGCATTTTGATGAAGATTTACTTAGGTGAACTTATGCCATTTACAATCGACACCGCCCGCAATATTTTTCCTAACACTTTGACTGCGGATGCCGTCCCGGCAACGATTGCAAGGTTCAACCAACTCAGCGCCGAGGATCAACTCGCTCTGATCTGGTTTGCTTATTTGTCCATGGGCGAAAGCATTACCGTGGCTGCTACTGGTGCTGTAAATTTACAGTTTGCCCAAGGGGTTCTCAATGACATCAAAGCCATGCCTTTCTTAGAGCAGAGCCAGACCATGTGCGACCTTGCCAACCGTGCGGATACTCCCATCGGTCGCATCTATGCAGCTTGGACTCCGAATTTAAAACTTGCCTTTTGGTACGAACTGGGAGAATTAATGAATCAAGGCGCGATCGCCCCCATTCCCGAAGGTTACAAACTTTCTGCCAATGCTTCCGCCGTCCTCGCCACCATTCAAGGACTCGAACCCGGCCAGCAAATCACGGTACTGCGGAATACCGTGGTTAATATGGGATTCGACCCGAACAAGATGAAGGACTTCACGCGAGTATCCCAACCCGTTACACCTCCGACAAGTATGGCAGAACGCAAACGCGTCCAAATTTCGGGCATTAACTCCCAAACAATTTTAGATTACATGGATAATCTCAATGCCAACGATTTCGCGGCATTGGTTGCTCTGTTTACCCCCGATGGCGGCTTACAGCCTCCTTTCCGCCGTCCCATCGTCGGACAAGATGCGATCTTGCGTTTCATGCAAGAAGAATGTCAAAATCTTAAGTTAAGTCCCGAACAAGGTGTCGCCGAACCCGCAGAAGATGGCTTTACCCAGATTAAAGTGACGGGTAAAGTACAAACGCCTTGGTTTGGTGCTGCGGTCGGGATGAACGTCGCTTGGCGTTTCTTGCTCAATGGCGAGAATAAGATTTTCTTCGTCGCGATCGATTTACTCGCCTCTCCGAAAGAACTTTTAAACTTTGCTCGCTAAGGCGATCGCAAATACAAATTACAGTAAAAAAACCTTATCGATAAGGTTTCGAGAACATTAATAAGAAAGCACTCTGGATAAAAAGAGTGCTTTTTTCTATAGAAAAAAATACCTATGTCTGATATAATCAGAACCTATGGATGTTAGGAAAAGTCTTCATGCAAGTTAGTGAAATTACATGGTCTCAAACCGAACGAAACATCGTTCGCGAAGTGTTACAACGAGCCTACGATCGCGAGACGAAAGCGTTAATTCAAGTCGTGCGAGAACAAGCCGGGCAAATTACAGAATTGCAAGATCTGTGGAAACTTCACGATTTTTTGAGCGCGCGACGGTTCGATCTTGACGGCAAGTATGACGATCGCGACTCGGAGATTATTTTTGTCTTCGCTACATTGTTGAAGGAAGGGTGGCTGCAACTCGACGAACTGCAAGGCTTAGAACAGGATAAGATATCGAAAATTTCGGCACTTTCTCGGATGTAATGGAGTTGTTTTGAAAGGGGGGAAATTGCGATCGCATTTCATGTTAGAGTCGCTAAATCTGTCGTTCCGTAGCCTGTATAGGGACGTTGATAAGGGGGAAGCAGACCGATAATAATATCCTCTTTTGCAACTCCCAGACTCACTAATTCCTCAGCAATATCCAATTCTGTCATGTTGCGCTGAATCCAAATTTTGCCCGCTCTAATATCCAGATGAATAAAACAAGCGTAAATTCGTTCGTGGTCTTGCCAACCCACATCTAGAAAAAGATAGCGATCGCGCTCCTTATCAAAAATCAATTGATTCTCAATTTCAGGATTTTCTTTTTCTTTGGCAACTTCTGCGGTTAGGAGTTTGCAAACACAGTCGCGATAAAATTCTACTCTGTCCATTGGGTAATAATCTCCTTAGATGGATCGTAAATTAATAATTTGAGTTGATAGAGTTTGACAGCTTCTCGAACAAATCTTTCTTGAAAAAAAGAGTTAAATATATTCAGGGGTACGGCTAAATACAAGATTCTATCGGGTTCGGTCATTTGCAAAGCAAGTCGGTAATTTAAAAATTGCCCCAAAGCGGCATGAAAGTCCGTGAGAGTTGAATTGCTCAAAAAACTTTTAATTTCCACCGCGATTTTCCGTTCTTCTTTTTCAGCCGCTAACATTTTATCTGCACCTAAATCGATTTCAAAATTTACTTTTTCAATCCGAATTCTCAGGGGGTCTGACGTAATATTCCAGCGTTCTTTTTGTAAGGCTGTCTTGACAGCATCGTGAAATAAGTCTTTGGCAGCCATTTTTTCTTCTTTTTCGTTCCAGCTTACCATTTTTGCGATCGCTCAGTCGGTTGTGTGTCTCGGCGAGAGATTCTCGCCTTTTCTCGTGTTACACTAAAAAGCCCTAATTTTTTAGATCTGGCGATATCACGCGAAGAAGGAGCGACGTTTTGCCTGCTAACTACACGGAACTAGAAAAGAGTCTTTGGGCGGCGGCGATCGCGCGGCCCGAGTAAGACGAATTATATTGCTGAGGGGGCGCTCTACGTGCCGGAGGAAGAGCGCTATGAGAATCTTTTACTGTTGACGGATGGGGATAAGGTGGGAGAGTCCCTCGATGGGGCGATGGAGGCGATCGCGCGGGAGAATGAGGATCTCAGCGAGGACAACCTGTTTGTGGGGTATGCCAATCTGGAGAAGGGGATTTTACTGTCTTTATTGAAAACCTTTATCGAGAGAACCGTGCGCCTCTGTCGGATGAATTTAGCGGTATACGGGATTTTGGGATTGCGATCGGTGATGGCGACGAATACCTATTACGAGAACGTCCACGATTGCATGGGAGAGTTCGATTACGTGATGGCAAATCCTCAAAATATCAAAGAAATCGAAATTTTACTTCCCCCTCTCCCCATCCAAAAAAAAATAGCAGGGGTTCTGTCTGCCTACAATGACCCGATCGAGAACAATCAGCGACGTATCGCCCTCAAGGGGTGACAACCCAGTTAAAAGGTAGACTGTATAAGGGATAGAGCGGTGAGACCTTTCTGAAAAAAGAGGCGTTTATGAGGTTTGAGATTCATCAAACGAATAGCAAGGTCTGAGTGTATCGCCATAGATTCAA
>JBCCVR010000139.1:0-20016 GCA_039194995.1 Cyanobacteria bacterium P01_E01_bin.42
AGGATTTATCCAGTGGATAGTTCTGTCCAGGCTTCTTATACTCGGGGCCCCTGCTTAAACAGTGACATACATGTATTGGTTGTCTTTGTGCTTTTTGCAAAACTGAGATGCACTCAGAAAATCAACCTTTAAGGGGAAATTATTTGAGTTTTAATAGGTAAAAATTCCCGACGAGAATTCGTCGGGAACAAAGTTCAAATCGCTTATGATTTGAATATATATTAAGCGTCGTAATAGAGTGCAAACTCAAACGGATGCGGGCGCAAGCGCATGGGGTTGATTTCCGTATCTAACTTGTAGGAAATCCAGTTCTCGATAAAGTCTTCGCTGAAGATTCCAGGCCCAGTCAAGAACTCGTGGTCGTTTTGCAAGTTTTCCAACGCATCTTCCAAAGAACCGGGAGTGCTGGGGATCTTGCTCAACTCTTCAGGGGACAAATCGTAAATATCCACATCCAAAGAAGAACCGGGATCGATTTGATTCTTAATCCCATCAATTCCTGCCAACAACATCGCAGCAAAGGCCAAATAGGGATTTGCCATCGCATCGGGACAACGGAACTCGAGGCGTTTTGCTTTCGGGTTGGGACCGGAGAGGGGGATACGAACCGAAGCCGAACGATTTCCTTGAGAATAAGCCAAGTTAACCGGAGCTTCAAATCCAGGTACCAACCGCTTGTAGGAATTAAGGGAAGGGTTCGTAAACGCCAGCAATGCAGGAGCGTGCTTGAGCAATCCGCCGATATAATGTAAAGCGAGTTGACTGAGATTGGCATAACCGTCACCCCAGAAGAGAGGGTTACCCTCTTTCCAGATTGATTGGTGGGTGTGCATCCCGGAGCCATTATCGTTAAATAAAGGCTTGGGCATAAAAGTGGCACTGCGTCCGTACTTCTTGGCCACATTCTTAATGACATACTTATACGTCATTAAATTATCAGCCGCTTCAATCAAAGTCCCAAACTTGAAACCCAGTTCATTTTGACCGCCCGTCGCTACCTCGTGGTGGTGTTTTTCGATGGGAACGCCGCATTTCATCATCGTGAGCAGCATTTCCGTCCGCATATCTTGTAGGGTATCGCTGGGAGGAACGGGGAAATAACCCTCTTTGTAGCGGGGCTTATAACCGAGGTTGCCGCCGACTTCTTCCCGCCCGGAATTCCAACGTCCTTCTACGCTATCGACGTAATAATAACCTTCGTGTTCGTTTTGATCGAAGCGTACATCATCAAAAATAAAAAATTCCGCTTCCGGGCCGAAAAATGCTGTATCGCCGATGCCTGTATCTCTGAGATATTGAACTGCTTTCGTGGCAATGCTGCGAGGATCGCGGGCGTACCATTCTCCCGTGCGCGGTTCCTTGATGCTGCAAACCATGCTTAAGGTCGGTTCTTTATAGAAAGGGTCGATCCAAGCGGTTTTGGGATCCGGCACCATTGCCATATCCGATTCATTAATTGCTTTCCAACCGCGAATACTGGAGCCGTCAAAGGGAACGCCATCTACAAAAGAACTTTCTTCGATTTGATCTTGATAAAAAGAGCAGTGCTGCCACATTCCGGGCAAATCGATGAATTTCAGGTCGATAATCTGGATATTCTGATCCTGAATCATCTTAAGGACTTCTTGGGCTGTTTCGGGCATATGAGGAGTGACTCCTTAAACTCGTTGCGTATTTCCGACCCTTTATCCGAGGGAGAGGGCCGAGGGAGATTTTGTCTGACCCGATACCAAATTACAGGATTCAGCGCGGCCGCAAATCTGTAAAGATTACAAAACTGTAATGAATTTAACAAAATTCGATTAAAATTCTTGTTTTTTAAAGAAATGTTTCAAAACGACGAGAAAAGCACTCCTCTAGCCGTGACGGGCCAGCCCTGTGGGATGATAGGAAAATAAAAGTTTAGATTGGCGTAAAAATCTTTTGCATTGGGAGCGCAGTTTTAACATGAGAGACGCTGTTACTAGCCTAATAAGAAACTACGATGTCGCGGGCCGTTACTTCGATCGCAATGCGATGGACAGTCTTAAGGCCTATTTTGAATCGGGTTCGGCACGGGTCGAGGTGGCAACGATGATTACAGCCAATGCGGCTGCAATTGTCAAGAATGCCAGTGCCCAACTCTTCGAGACGATACCAGACCTTCTGCGTCCCGGTGGCAATGCCTATACCACTCGCCGTTATTCCGCTTGTTTGCGGGATATGGATTATTATCTCCGCTATGCCAGCTATGCTTTGGTGGCTGGCGATACCAATGTTTTGGACGAGCGGGTTTTACAGGGCTTGCGGGAAACTTATAATTCTTTGGGCGTTCCCATTGGTCCGACAGTGGTGGGCATTCAAATTATGAAGGATCTCGTTAAAGGCATGGCAGCCGATGCGGGTATTGTCGATACGGCTTTTATTGATGCGCCTTTTGACCACATGGCTCGGGATTTTAGCGAAAAAGATATTTAGATCGCGTCGAGCAAACATTATTCACGAATATGGCGATCGCTCCTTTGTTGGGAAAGGCGATCGCTTTTTTTTGCCAAAGCCCGTTTTTTATCCTTTCGAGAGCAGGATAAAATTGGATTGACAAGGTTTGCAATTAAAGGAGAGAACATGAAGCATCAATTTTTTTGCGTTTTGGGTTCGATCGCAATGGTTACGTTGGGTTGGACTTCCTCACCTGCTCTTGCTGGAGATCTTAACGCCCAACTTAATGAAGCCGTATGCAATGGCAATTGGAAAGGTGCGATCGATATTATTGATGGCGCGATCGCGCAATATCCCCAGTATTCTCAGCGCTTGCAAAGTTATCGCGATCGCCTCGAGGAGTTGCACGGAGCGAATGTTTTTGTCTCAAACAGGGAGACAAACTGCGGCAGTACGGCTTCATCTCCTTCACCCACGGCAACCCAACCCACAACAACGCCCTCAACTCCTCCACCTTCAAGACGTTCAAGACCCTCTTTCCCTTCAGCACCTTCAGCACCTTCAGCACCTTTCGTACCCTCACCTTCTATATCTTCACCTTCAGCACCTTCAGCACCTTCAACACCTCCAAGACCCTCTATTTAAGCCCGCTTAACATCTTGTTGTTGATAAAGGGCAAAATAGCGACCTTGGAGTGCCATTAACTCCTCGTGGTTTCCTTGTTCTACCACTGCCCCGGAATCCATCATTAAAATAATATCGGAATGCTTGATCGTGCCGAGACGATGGGTAATGAAAAAGACCGTGCGATCGCCAAATTCATTCGCCAAATTCGCGCAAACTTGCTGTTCCGTCGGATAATCCAATGCGCTGGTTGCTTCATCTAAAATCAATAAAGCCGGACGCTGTAACACTGTTCTCGCGATCGCAATTCTTTGTCGCTGTCCCCCAGAAAGAGAAGCGCCTTTTTCTCCTACCCTCGTATTGTAGCCACTCGATAATCCCATAATAAAATCATGAGCGGCGGCGACTTTCGCAGCTTCGATAATCTCTTCGCTGGAGGCTTCGGGATTATTCATGGCAATATTCTCTTGGATAGTCCCGTCAAATAATAAAGGGTCTTGCGGAACCACCCCAATTTGCCGCCGTACCGAATACAATTCTACCTTTGCCACATCGTAATTATCGATAAAAATGCGCCCGGATTCGACTTCATACAGTCGCACCAAGAGTTTGGTTAGGGTACTTTTCCCCGCACCGCTTTTCCCGACAATCCCGACAAATTTTCCAGAGGGAATTTCTACACTAACATTGACTAATTGTAAAGGCGTATTGGGCTTAAAACGAAAGGAAACATTTTCATATTTAACATGACCTGTAATTGGCGGCATGGGAATATTACCCTTATCTTCTTCTGCTTCTTGGGGCGTGTCGATAATATCTCCCAATCGTTCTAAAGATAATCCCACTTCTTGGAAATTCTGCCAGAGTTGGGCGAGGCGAAGGAGAGGACTGGTAACATAACTGGCGATAATACGGAAAGCGATTAATTGACCTAATGTTAACTGTTGTTGCAAAACTAAATAAGCGCCTACCCACAAGACTAATAAGCCGGAAAACTTGTTTAAAAAATTGCTGCTGGAATTGGCCAGCGTCGAAGTTTGTACGGTTTTAAAGCCTGCGGAGACATAACGGGCGTATAATTCTTGCCAGCGCCAGCGCGATCGCAGTTCGATATTCTGCGCTTTTACGGTTTGAATTCCTGACATGACCTCAACCAAATGAGATTGGGTTTGAGCATTCCGTTCGGCTTTCGTTCTTAACTGCTGGCGGACGATAGGGGAAAAGAGTAAAGTAATGAGGATAAAAATCGGAATAACTGATAGGGTAACGAGGGTTAATTGCCAGCTGTAAATGACCATCACGACGATATAAACTACCGAGAAAACCGCATCTAAAACCACGGTTAACGCCGTTCCCGTGAGGAAAGAACGAATATTTTCTAACTCGTTCACGCGGCTGGACAGTTCCCCCACCGGACGGCGATCGAAATAACGCAAAGGCAAGCGCAATAAGTGATCGATAATCTCCGAGCCGAGAGTCATATCGATACGATTGGTGGTATCTACAAATAGATAGGTGCGAACGGTACTAAGAATTGCTTCAAAAACTGCGACGGCGAGGAGAAATATTCCCAAAATTTGTAAAGTATCGGCACTATTTTGGACGATAACTTTATCGATAATAATTTGAATGATGAGAGGATTGGCGAGTCCGAAAAGCTGCACCAAGAAAGAAGCAATCAGAACCTCGATTAATACCCCTTTGTAACGCCAGAGTGCGGGAACAAACCAAGACAAACCAAAGCGTTTTTTCGGCGTTTCTTTCGTGGGTTGAACGAGGAGAACTTGCCCGAATTTCTCCCAAGATTCGATAAAATCGGCGGGTTTGCGGCGGAGAATGCCAATTTCGGGAGAACCTATCACCAGTTGGCGATCGCTAATTTCGTACAAAATCGCCCAACTTTCCTGCCAGCGTACCAAAACCGGGGGATCTAAGCGCGTAATGGTAGTAGCGGGAATATTCACCATTTGGGCATTGAGTCCCAAAAGCTCGGTGACGGCTCCCAAATGATACAGAGATAAGCTCCCCTGACGCTGAACCTGTTGAGTGAGGACGCGGCGAATAACATCTCGGCGAAAGGGAACTTTATAATACTGACAAAGCATTTGGAAACACGCCACCGTCCCGTCAATTTCGCCACTCCCGCGAACGTGAGGATATTTGATGCGTTGCTGTTTGGGTTGCGTTTCTAAGGCTAAATCTCCCTCGCGAACTTCTGGCGCATAAGGGATTACACTAGAAAGAGCTTCCGAGGAATCGTCCTCGCCATCAAGAGGAGAAACGCTCATTCGCTCGCCCTGTTCTGGTTGGCGTTGACTGTTTAAATCAGCACGGAAAAAGCCGAGCAAGCGAGCGGGAAATTTACCCTTCACCTGCAAAGCGCGTTCGTTTTCTGTGAGTTGCAGGGGTTCTCCCGCAGGGAAATTTTCGATCGCCCCGCCGCCACTCACTAACCAAACCCAATCAGGATCTGACAAGGGTTTTAAAAGAGGATTGGCGAGAGATGTGCGTCCGGGGGGGAGGTTACAAAGTTGTATATTTTCACTGGCATTCGTGGCGAGACGCTTGAGATCGCGAGTGCCTTGAACTTGAATAAAATCTTGTTTGGTGAGGAGATCGAAGATTTCCGCGAGAGAGACGTTTTGTTCAAAATATTGGGCAAACTGGCGGTATTCTTTGAGGAGCAGTAAAAATTGCTTGGCATCGAGGGTGAGACAAATCGTTTCTGTGGAGGCGATCGCAGTTTCACAAGGCTGTCCTCGCAAAATTCCCACCCATCCCACCAATGCACCCACTTCCAACAATTTCAGGGTTAGGGGCATTTTTGTCGTCGGATCGTACCCCAATAGTCGCGCTTGTCCCTCGTACAGCAAAACGACGTTTTGAGGGAGTTTATCCCGCAACAGGATAGTTTGTCCCATGCGATAGCGCAGGAAGCGCATTCCCCCTGCTAATTCTGCCAAAGCCACATCGGGAAGGCGATCGAAGGGAGTTTGTTGCTTGAGAAAAGCGTTGATATCCGTGACAGTGTAGCTCATGCAGAAATCCCGAGTTACCGATCCATCTCAGGATACAGAATCGGGACGGGAAAATCTAGTAAGACGCGATCGGATATTGGCTGCATGACTCATTGTGCATTGTTCAACACTCTGTTAGGTTGTGAGCATATTGCATTGTTAGACGGTACGCCACGAATGAACGCAATCCAATTCATGAGAGAACGCTTATCAAAATACCCGGATATCTCTTTCGAGGTGACAGAAAATTCAATTTGCGTCGCGCCAACGAATGAGAATGGTTTTTCAATTTCCATGTATGTCGATCGAGATGAGTACGAGGTCTATTTTGAAGGATGGCACGAAAATTTTCAGAAGCCAGAACAAGCGCTAGAATGTTTTGCATTCGGTTTATCCAACTCTTGTCGCCTTAAGGTTATCCGTCGCGGTAACACTCCATGTCAATGGACGCTTGAAAGCCTCGAAAATGGCACGTGGATTCCGGATAGTCAAGTGGGTTTGCTTCTCGTTCCTTTCTGGCGCGCCAAAACTGTTATTTACCTTCAGAATAATTTGATTGAGGATTAAAATGGATGCGAAAGAATTATTACAATGCTATGCCAATGGCGATCGCGATTTTTCGGGTTTAGACCTTAAAAGGATCGATCTCCGTTCTCAAGATTTGAGGGGGGCTAATTTCGATCGCGCCAACTTAGCCGAAGCCAATCTCAGTAACACTCTTTTAACAGGGGCTAGTTTTGTAGAAACGAATTTATATCGTGCCTATCTTTGGCAATGTTGTCTCGATCGCGCTAATTTGACTCGAGCTAATCTCAGTCATGCCTTTTTGGGTGGAACTGACATGAGTTTTGCCAATTGTAGCCATGCTAATTTAGAATTTGCCTCGATCTATGGCGTTGATTTTCAAAATGCTATTTTATGCAATTCTCGGTTTTCAGGTCCAGAGATATGGGCCGAAGTTGATTTGAGTTTCGCAGATTTGACAGGAGCATCAATTGTTAACATTGAATTTTCCGACGATATAAATTTACAAAATGCTAACCTCAAGGGTGTTAACTTTCAAGGAACAAATTTGAAAGGAAGCAATCTTGATGAGGCGATCGAGGTAAAAGCAAAATGGTTGCAAGTTTATCAGTTACAGCAAGCCGGAAAAAGCGATGAAAATTTAAGCGGTATTGACTTGAGCGGTGCTTATTTAGCAGGCCTCGATCTGAGTGATGCCAATCTTAGCAATCCAGATCTGAGTTATGCCAACTTACAGAATGCTAACTTAGAGTATACTAATTTTTTGAGTGCAGATCTAACCCACGCTTATTTACAAGGTGCGAATTGTCATCGCGCCAACTTCACGGAAGCAATCTTACAGCATTCATGGATTAATGAAGCAACGAAATTAGATAGAATTGGCAGAAAGTTATGGAAAAGTGTCAATGGTCAGTCTATCCTAGAGCGAAATCTCGATCGCATTTACCTACAAAGCTATTCTTTCAAAGGAAGAGATTTGCAAGGATTAAACTTCAGCCATTCTATTTTACAGAATATTGATTTTGACGGTGCAAACTTATCAGGTGCAACTTTTGATAATGTCTATTTTGTCAATGTCAAGTTCATCGCTGCTAATCTCGAAAAGTCGAGCTTCAAAAATGTCAATGGTCTTTCTTGGAATTCTTTTGAACGAGTGAATTTGAGTCAAGCAAACTTGGAATCGGCAAATCTGCATTGCGTGGGATTTAAACATGCTATTTTAGATGGTGCAAATCTTAATTTTATTTTTGCCAGAGGGATCGATCTAGGAAAGGCTTCATTAGTGGGAGCAAGTTTACAAAAAGCAGATTTTAGAGAATCGGATAGTCAGGGTGCAGATTCCGATTATTCGATTCTTTGGCGTACAGATTTCACTCATGCAGATTTAAGAGAGGCAAATTTCAAAGATTGCCGTCTATCTCATATTTGTCTGCAAAATGCTAATTTAGAAAATGCCAATTTAGAAAATGCAGAAATCACAAACTCTAACTTACAAAGCGTTAATCTTAAGAATGCAAATTCAAAAGATTTTTCTATTATAAATGTTGACTTACAAGGTGGAAATTTAGAAAATATAAACTTAGAAAATGCAAGTTGTAGCAATAGTAATTTTAAGAAAATTAATTTAACAAAAGCAATCTTAAAAAAAGCCAAATTTTACGATCTTAATTTACAGCAAGCGAACTTAACAGGTACAGAATTTTCTGAAACTACAATTCTCAACAATGTCGATCTCAGAGGAGCAAATTTGTCCGAGAGTAATGTTCTGGATGCAAAAAGAGATGGCTCGACTCTATTAGATACTTGATGAATCGGAATAATCGAGACTATATCAATATAAGCTGAAAATTAGGTTTCATGATGTGCTATTTCGCGATAAATTTGATTGGTCAATTTCAATATATCCTAAATGAGCGATCGCAATCAAGAAACTTATAAAATGCCTCACATCGTGCGGTACTATAGCCAAATTAGTCTGTTGCAACCCGCAGAACTTGCGATCGCCGAGCGCTTAAAAGATCGCTTATCTGAGCTTAAAATGTTAGATATTGGCATCGGAGGTGGACGCACTACCAAACATTTTTACCCTTTGGTTAAAGAATATACAGGGATCGATTATTCTGAAGAAATGATTGCTATTTGTCAGCAAAGATTTATTCATTCTTCCCAATCTATAACTCTAGAAGTAGGGGATGCCAGAAAAATGAGATTTGCTGATAATTCCTTTGATTTTATTTTGTTTAGTTTTAACGGAATAGATTATGTTTCTCATGGCGATCGCTTGCAAATTCTGTCAGAAATACAACGAGTTGGAAAACCGGGCTGTTATGTTTGCTTTTCCTCTCACAATCTTCAGGCAGTGGAGAAACTATTCGTGTTTAAAGAACGAATTTCGCTGAATCCTTTGAAAACTTATGTTAATTTAGTCATGTTTGCACTCCTGAGATTATTTAATCGCGGCATCGATCGCGATCGCATCAAAAATTCAAGTCATCTGATTCTCAGAGACGAATCCCATAATTTTCGTTTACAAACTTACCATATCCGACCCGACGAGCAAATTAAACAACTCGCCGCTAATTTTCAAGATATAGACATTTATTCATGGCAAAGCGGTCAGAAAATCTTAGATGCAGGCGATCGC
Organism: Cyanobacteria bacterium P01_E01_bin.42; assembly: GCA_039194995.1. Classification (GTDB taxonomy): domain Bacteria; phylum Cyanobacteriota; class Cyanobacteriia; order Cyanobacteriales; family Spirulinaceae; genus CCY15215. Next base: position 9,229 of record JBCCVR010000139.1, read on the forward strand.
GCTTTGGATACCGATCTATGGCTTTATTATTTTTGCACGGTTAATTCACAACCGTAAAAAACAATGATTTTAGGAATGATCCCTTGACACTGTGTGAATTAGACACTATACTTGGTGTAGAAGTTACACAAAAAAAGGTCATGCAGACATGATGCAAACCACCACTCAACTTCCCCTTCCCTCCTTTTTCGATGCCGATACGGTTGGCGAAGTCTGGCGAGTTCCCTATCAAGATCGCGCCACACAAGCCAAAGATTGGGGCAAACGCTGGCAGATACAACCCGCAGCCAAAGATACAACCCGCATTTGTTTGATGGCGATCGACGTGCAAAATACCTTTTGTATCCCTGATTTTGAACTATTTGTAGGAGGGCGATCGGGTACGGGTGCGATCGATGATAATCGCCGTTTATGCGAGTTTATCTATCACAATTTGGGAACGATTACGGAAATTGCGCCTACGATGGATACTCACACCACCATGCAAATTTTCCATCCTTTCTTTTGGATTAATGATGCGGGAAAACATCCCACTCCTGCGGCGACGATGATTACTTTAGACGACGTACAAACAGGTATTTGGAAAGTTAATCCTGCCGTTGCTTATAGTCTCGTTAATGGGAACTATTTGGCACTCCAAAAACACGCCTTGCACTACGTCCAAAAGTTGAGCGATGATGGAAAATATCCCCTAACGATTTGGCCGTATCATTCTATGTTAGGTGGCATTGGTCATGCGTTGGTCTCGGCGGTAGAGGAAGCCTTATTCGTACACAATATCGCCCGCAATAGTCAGACGCGCTTTGAAATTAAAGGCGGTAATCCTTTAACAGAAAATTATTCCGTGCTGCGTCCGGAGGTATTAGACAGTGCAGACGGTCGCCCGATCGCGCAAAAAAATGCCCGGTTTATTCAAAAACTTTTGGACTTTGATGCGGTCATTATTGCCGGACAAGCTAAAAGTCATTGTGTGGCTTGGACGATCGACGATCTCCTAACAGAAATTCAAGCAAAAGATCCCGATCTCGCACAAAAAGTTTACTTGTTAGAAGATTGTACTTCTCCCGTTATCGTTCCCGGAGTGATTGATTTTACCGACCAAGCCGATGCGGCATTCGATCGCTTTGCCAAAGCCGGAATGCACTTGGTTAAATCGACCGATGCAATGGAAACTTGGCCGGGTTTGAGCTTGTAAGGTTGCCGAAACGGACTATACTGTAAGAAAGTTGGAGATTTTCCCATGATCCAAGCGCTGCCCGAACTCCTCAGCTTTGAAGAATTTCTGGACTGGTATCCGGAGAATGGCATCTACGAACTACACAAGGGAGTCGTAGTTGAGTTTGAATTACCGGGAAAACATCAAGAAATTGCAGGATTTCTTCAGGCAGAACTCTATCTTGAAATTCGTCGCTTGCAACGACCCGATCTAACTCCTCTCAGATGTACGATTCATCCACCCAATACCCAATCGGCTTATAAGCCCGATTTAGCAATTGTAGATCGTATTGGCTTAAAAAAAGAGTCTTTATGGCAGCCTCGTTCAACCATCTCTAACGGAGAAACAGTTACATTATTGGTCGAAGTCGCGAGTACCAATTGGCGAAATGACTATCTTATGAAACTCAAAGATTATGAGGAGATGAGAATTCAAGAATATTGGATCGTGGATTATTTGGGATTGGCTGCAACTCGATATCTTGGTTCTCCTAAATTGCCAACACTTTCAATTTACTCGTTAGTGAATGGAGAATATCAAGTCAGTCAATTTCGAGGCGAAGAAACGATCGCTTCTCCAACCTTTCCCGAACTGCAATTAACGGCAGTGCAAATTTTCAACGCGGCAAATTAACGCGATCGCAAAACTCATGAAAAAAGCAGTCATTTTTAGCGGTGCAGGACTCTCAGCAGAAAGCGGAATTCCCACCTTTCGCAGTAATAACGGCCTCTGGGACAATTACCGCATTGAAGATGTTACTTCCCCCGAAGGCTGGGAAAAAGATCCGGCTTTGGTGTTAGATTTTTACGAGCAGCGTTTCGAACAAATGCAAAACTGCAAACCCAATGCCGCACATTATGCGATCGCGCAACTGCAAGAACAATTTGACGTACTTTGTATCACCCAAAATATCGATACGTTACTCGAAAGAGCGGGGGTTAAAAATGTTATTCACTTGCACGGGCGTATTGACTATGCAAAATGCGAATGTCATTTTTTGATTCCTCCCCAAAATATCGATGAGGAGTGCGATTACCGCAGCGAAATAAGCAAGGCAATTCAAATGGGCGATCGCTGTCCCAAATGTAGTAAGAAATTGCGTCCCGATGTGGTTTGGTTTGGAGAAGCCGTCTCGCTTCCCAAACGAGAAATCCGGCGAATCTTACCAGAAGTCGAGGTTTTTATCGGAGTCGGAACTTCAGCCAAAGTTTATCCGGCATCGAGTTTATTGTATTACTTCGATACCGTTCCGCACAGATATTTTATCGATCCCGATCCTCCCGAACATTTACGTTTGAGGTATACCTTCTTAGAAGGAACGGCGGCGGAGAAAATACCGGAATTGGTTGCATCTTTACTTGCCAAGTAGGTCAAACATACGACCAAACGACAAGATTATAGCGATCGCATAGGCCAGCAAAATTGCATAAACGCCAAGAATGACCAACAATCCCAAAAATTGACCCAAGCGATAGATAAATTGATCTGACTCTGTTTTTGCTGTCACTGTTAACCCAATCAAAATTACCGAAAAGCAGAGACATGAAATTGCACCTAAAGACACAAGCGCCCATGCGATCGCTAAATCTTCAAATCGATCTTTTCCGAGTACAAATAATTCGTATCTCATGAAATAAAGCATCAATGTTGCAAACGCGATACAGATGCTATCCCAGAGCAAAGATTGCCAATTTTGCCGAACCAACCGACAGAGTTTTGCACAATTCAGAGCCATTTGTAAATTTTCAAGGAGATTCTCATGAGTCAAAATACACCCAATCTCAACAATCTTTTTCAATCCGCCCAAGATGACGGCTTGCTTTCCAACGCATCCATGCAAGCATTAAATGTTATTGATATCGGTGCGGAAATTCAGGCAGGATTAGGCGTTAATGTAGACGACGTGACGGCGAGTGAAGTCGTTCTCGTGACTATTATGCCAGATGATTCCGGCTCGATTCGCTTCGGCGGCAATTCCCAAGCGGTGCGAGGGGGACATAATTCGGTATTGGATGCCCTCAGCAGCACCAAACAGCAAGATAGCATTCTCATTCATACCCGCTATCTCAATGGCTTCGTTCTCTATCCCTATTGTCCCCTCTCTCAAGCGGTGCGGATGGATCCTAAAAATTACAATCCCAACCAAGGAACGCCCCTTTACGACCAAACCGTGGTTTTATTGGGAACGGTACTGGCAAAGGCGCAGGAATTCGAGGATAATGGCGTTCCCGTGCGCACCATTACCTTAATTATCACCGATGGAGCCGACGAGCATTCCCGACGCTCAAAAGCCAAGGATGTGAAAGCGATCGCCAAAGATATGTTACGGGCAGAAAATCACATCATTGCCGCAATGGGCATCGATGACGAACATACGGATTTCCGCAAGGTTTTCCAAAATATGGGTATTCGCGATGAATGGATTTTAACCCCCGGCAAGGGCGAAAAAGAGATTCGCCAAGCCTTCCAAGTCTTCTCCCAATCGGCAGTCCGCGCCAGTCAAAGTACGGGGAGTTTTTCCCAATCCTCCTTGGGAGGCTTCGGCGGTTAATCCGCGATCGCCAGACGTAGGGACGTTCCATGGAACATCCCTACAGAAATTCACCCTTCGTTTTGTTCGCCTTCCGGGATCTCCGTCGTGCGCGCCCCGAGTAACCTTTCCGAGAGATTAACGCCTACCGCGGAACCTCCAGCAAAGAGAGTGCCGGCAACGCCATTACTCAAGCGAGTGCGAACTCGTTCCAATAATTCCCCCGAAATGGGAACGTAACCGAAGCGCGCGATCGCGGCTTGATTTTCCGGATCCACAAAGAATTTTGCCAACTCTTTCACCGCCGGATTTTCTTCTAGGGCTTTTTGGCTAACATAGAAAAAGAGCGGGCGGGCGAGGGGGCTATAGGTGCCATTATCAATGGTTTGCCGACTCGGAGCGACGCATTTGCCAGCCTCGTTTTCAACTTGAAGGACTTTCAGGACTTCTCGATTAGCTTCATACGTCGAGATACTGACAATCCCTAACCCTCCCTCTTCTGCCGTCACGCTTTGTACGATGAGGGTTTCATCTGCTTGGATATCATAATCCGCCCGTCCTTCAGTTTCGTCACCAACGATCGCTTCTAGGAAATACTCTGATGTGCCCGAGTCGAGGGGAGGACCTGACAGAAATAGGGGCGAATCGTTAAAACCATCCCGAACCTGTCCCCAATTATCGACCGTTCCCGTTGCCTCTGCTTCCCAGATTTTTTTCAATTCGCTGCGGGTGAGACAAGTTGCCCAAGTATTCTTGGGATTGGCGACTACCGCAATGCCATCAAACGCAAAAGGCATTTCTACAAAACGAATCCGCTTTTTGCGACAGAACTGCATTTCTTCCTCATTGATGGGACGTGCCGCATGAACGATATCGATCTCGCTATTGCACAGTTGCTCGAATCCTTGGCTGATTCCCGTCCCGCCAACACCAACGCGCACCCCTTTGTGAACCTCTTCAAACGTTTCTGACAGCGCCTGAGCCACGGGTAAAATCGAACTCGAACCGTCCGCGATCGCCAAATAACCGCTCAAGAATGATTCTTCATCCTCTGCACTTTCTTCGACTTGGGGTTGTGCGGCGATGGCAAACTTGGCCAGTTCCATCCGTTCCTGTACGTAATCGGTGGGGGGAATCTTCCAAGTTTCCTCGGTTTGGACAATAAATCCTTCCGCTTCCATTCTGAGAATGGCGAGGTTTACGGCTTCGAGGAAGGACTCGTTTTCCTCGCCGCGACGGGCGACCATGCCCCAAGAGGTGGGAAAAAGACTGGGTAAGCCGCTATTTTTGTACTCCGTCCACCAAGCCGGATCTCGTAAAAGCCCCGCGATCGTGGCATCGTCGATCGCACCGCCCTCGCAGTCTCCCGCATTAAGGGCAGAACCCAGATCGTCAAAGTCTTCTACTTCATTCACGACCATGCCCAGTGCTTCCAAGTCCTCGATAAACACCGAATCTCGCAACGTGCAGACCGTTTGGTCTCTTAAATCTCCCCAGGCTTGCACATCGCTGCTTTTAGGTACGATTAAGCCAACGCCGGATGAATAGTAGGCTTCGCTAAACGCAACCTGCTGCTTGCGCTCTTCCGTCTGGGTCAGAGCGATAATGAGATCGACTTCGCCATTATCGAGGGTTTCCAGTCGTTCGTCCAAGCCAAGGGGAATAAATTGTACCGTTGCTTCTTCGCCAATTAATTCCGCAGCCAGATAATTGGCCAAATCTACTTCAAAACCCAAATATTCGATCTCGTCTCCTTCGCCTTCTGTAAAACTGAAAGGCGGATAGTCAGCAGTGAGTCCCACTGTTATCGTCCCAGTCTCCTTGATTCGATCTAGAGTGTTTTTAACTTCGGCTTCCCCCGCTTCAGTCGAGGAATTCCCTAGGTTTGCCGAAGATTGCGTGTCTGTTTGTCCGCAGGCAGCCAAAGCCGCGATCGCGGCAACACAAACAATTGTTTTTAAAAATTTGGGAATCATCAGAAAAATCTCTCCAAAGCAATCGATAATATAAAACCCCGATGGGCGGGACGGAAAAAATTTACGAGCAAATTCAATTTTCGCTGCAAGCAGACTTTAGAATAAAAAAACGCTATCTTGTTCGCTCGATCCTAACGGAAACTCTCGCTCATGAATGTCTTTCAACGGTTATTTGGCGATCGCCCCAACAATCAACTGCCCCTATTATCACCCCAAACTCCCCAGATTTCCAGTAAAGCTAAATCTTGGTACGACTGGGGCAATACTCTCTATCGCTTGGGACATTGGGAAAGAGCGATCGCCAGTTACGATCAAGCCCTGAGCGTGCAGCCGGATTACGGCCGGGCTTGGCAGGAAAAAGGGTTAGCTTTGATCCAGTTGCAGCGCTACGACGAGGCGATCGCCGCATGGGACAGAGCCGATCGCTATCAGGATAATTCGGTCCAGTCCCTCTACGAACGCGGGCGGGTACTCGCCGCCGCCAATCGCAGCGAAGAGAGCCTCGCCAGTTACGATCGCGCCCTAGAAATGCGCCCGGGAGACGAAACGGGATGGTTGCGCAAGGGGGATTTGCTCTGTGACTTAGAACGCTACGAAGAAGCATTGGAAAGTTACGATCGCGCGGTGGCTATCAAGGAAGATTTTGCGGCGGCTTGGAGTAAGCGGGGCATTGTGTTAATGCGCTTAAACCGTCAAGCAGAAGCGTTAGAGAGCTACGATCGCGTTATCGCCGCCGATGAGAATTCCCCGGAAAATTGGCGCAATCGCGGCTGGTTGCTCTCCCAATTAGGACGATATGGGGAGGCCTTGCAAAGTTACGATCGCGCTCTCGCTCTGCAACAAAATAACGCGGATCTTTGGCGCGATCGCGGGCAAACCCTCCAACAGTTGGGACGTTACGGGGAAGCGATCGCCGCCTTCGATCGCGCCCTTGCCCTCCATCCCAACGAGAGCGAGATTTGGGGAGAAAAAGGCTATGCGCTCTTAAAGGTACAACGCTATGAAGAAGCGATCGCCGCCTTCGATCGCCTCTTGGATGCGGATCCCGAAAATGGGACGGCTTGGGGTGGGAAAGGCGCTGGGTTCAACGGTTTGGAAAAATATGCCGATGCGATCGCCGCTTGCGATAAAGCCCTCGCATTGCATCCCACCCATTGGCAAACTTGGTTACAGCGCAGTAATGCCGCCTTTCACTCCGCCGAAATTCTCTTAACGACTCTTGCCGATCGCTTTGCCAACCCGGATCTCGAACGTGGGGGCGATCGCGGTGCTTTGGCGACCTTGGAGGAAGGCTTAAAACAGTGCCATCGAGAGGAATTTCCTGAAGGTTGGGGAAAATTGCAGCAGGCGATCGGACACCTGTATATCGAACGGGGCAATCAAAGCGAAGATCCCATCGCCGATTGGTGTAATGCCATTCTCCGCTATAACGACGCGATCGCCGCTCTGGATCGGCAAACCCTTCCCGAAGCGCATCGCGCCGCCCTCAAAGATTTTATCGAAGTCTGTCGCGCCCTCAGCGAAAGCGATGCCGCCAAAAAACTCTTAGGAGACCGAGCCGAGTTATTGGATCGCCTCCTCGATGCGGTGCCCTCCGCCGAACAAACCAGCGATCTTTCTCAACAATTAGCCATGGTCGTGCAAGGAAGAGTCAGAGGAGACGAAACGAGCGATCGCGACACCCCAGAAGCCGAAGTGACGGAGACGGATTTGGTCGAAGTCGAGCCGGAACCGCCCGGGGATGATGAAACCATCGAGGCGCAAATTTTACCCCCGAAGGAACCGCAAGATAAAGAAGGAAATTCTTGGATTTTTTATACCGCCCTTGGCTTAGCAACCGCGAGTTTGTGCGTGGGAGTTGTCGTCAATCTCTTCTTTTGGAGCGATCGCCGGGAAAAATTGCAAGAGGGACAATTAAACGCCAAACGCGAGGCACTGTGGGCCTCGTTTGAAATCGAACAGGAATTGCGCCTTGCTCAAAAAAATGCCCTCGAATTGTCGGCCTTACTCTCTTCCGGTCAAGTGAACGATTTCGACCTGCCAGAACTGTTACGACAAGACATCCAAAAAGTCCCTAACCTCGCCCGTTTGGGGGCTGCCTACAAGCCTTTTGCCTATTCCCCTGATGTCCGACTTTTCGCTCCCACGGCGCTGCGAGTGGATGAAGAGATCGAATCCTTGCAGGCGGAAGAGTTTGATTTTAACTATATCCTGCCGCAATATGCCTGGTATCGAAACACGATTAACGAGGGACCAAATTGGGGAGAACCTTACCCCGGACCCGAGGATACGCCCCTGAGCGAACTGGCAATTGGTTTTTATACGCCCTTTTCCCGCATTGTTGCCGGACAAGCGCAATCGCGGGGGGTCGTTTTTGCCGAATATTCCCTCAACCAACTGAAAGCCGTCGTGAATAGCCTCAATATCGGTAAAACCGGTTATGGCTTTTTGGTGTCCGGTAGCGGTATTTTTCTCTCTCACCCCGATAACGATCTCGTCGATGGCAAAACCAATCTCCTCGATCTTGCCCTCGACCAAGACAATGCAGAATTTTTGGCTTTAGTGGAACAAGCCCTCACGGGGGAGCAAGTTGAAGGGAATTTTACCGATGAAATTACCGGACAGCGAGCTTGGTTGCTCCTGCAACCGATCGCCCTCAATGGCTGGGCAGTTGGTGTCGTATTCCTCGAGGAGGAGTTACTCCCCGCCAGCAGTACCGTGCGGCAAAAAACGATTATTATCGCCCTCTCTTATGCCCTCTTTTTGATCTTTGGTTCTATTGTTGCCCTGCGGGTCGATCGCGGCAAGCGTGCCAACCTCTGGGCTTCGTCTATCTTTGCCAGTTTGATTTTAGTGGCTAAAATCGGCTTGGTTTGGAATTTAGCGCTAGCCAACCGCAACTATGTCTCGGCTCGAAATTTGTTGCTTTCTCCCGCAGAAGTAACGAAAGCCGTGGCGGGACCGATTCAAACCGCCCAACAAGCCGGGAAAGAGGCTCCGGTGCAAATTCCCACCGGGGTTTTCGTCCAATCAATGGATTTCCGCAGCGCCAATGAAGTGTTTGTCACGGGCTACATTTGGCAAAAATATAGTAAGGATATTGATGAAGAAATCGCTCGAGGCATTTTGTTTCCCGATGCGATCGACTCTAACGATGTAGAAATCCGCGAGGAGTATCGTTATGAAGAAGACGACCAAGAGGTGATTGGCTGGTATTTTGAGACGACGCTACACCAAAATTTCCGCTTTGATAGCTATCCTTTCGACCAGAAAGATATCTCCGTGCGGATCTGGCCCGCAGAGTGGGAGCGCACGGTCATTTTAACCCCGGATTTGGCGGGATACGAGGTCATCAATCCGCGATCGAAACCGGGATTAGATGCGGATCTCGATCTATTGGGTTGGAATATTCAAGATAGTTTCTTTGAGTATCGCTTGCGCACCTATAATGCGAACTTTGGTCACGAGGGGGTCAATCTCGGGGCGGGCATTCCGGAACTTTACTTTACTGTAGTCTCGAAACGCGCCTTTATCGGTCCGTTTGTTTCTAAAATCGGCCCTCAGTTTGTGGTGTTGTCGCTGCTCTTCGCCATGTTGTTGATTAGCGATCGCGAGAAGGCGATGGAGATTATCGCAGCTTGCTCTGCCTTCATTTTCATCGTAATTTTAGATCAAATTTCCATTCGGGAACAGGTGGTCAGCAAGGGTCTCATTTACTTTGAGTATTTTTACCTGATCATTTACCTCTATATTTTCCTCGTGGCGATTAATGCGATTCTGTTGTTGGTACAACCGGATTTTTCCCTCGTGCGCTACAAAGACAATCTGATCTCGAAGGTGTCTTTCTGGCCGTCTTTACTGGCGCTGTTATTGCTGGTGACGATTTTCGTGTTTTATTAAAGGGTAGTGGGTCGGTGCGATCGCCACAATATCGGAAGCGATTTCCCCATCCGTCGCGAGAATTGTCTTGGTAATAGTTGTATTTCCTGCTACAATATCCCCCAGTAAAGAATTATTACAAGTCCGCCGTCGAGAACGGAGACTTGGATTTTCTCTATTACAACGACAGATTACGAACTTGACAACCAGCAGGGAGTTTCTGCTGGTTTTTTATTTTTTTGGAAAAAACCTTGCACAATTTGCGATCGTTCGCTAGACTAGAAAAGCGTTGTTTAAAAACGGCGTGCCGGGATAGCTCAGTTGGTAGAGCAGAGGACTGAAAATCCTTGTGTCGGGAGTTCAAATCTCCCTCCTGGCATTTCCAGAACCCCCGTGATGTGGGAGTTTTACTATTTAACACGGTACGCGACGATCGCCTTGTTTTTACCCCATTTTGACGATCTTTGACGACGTTTTGACGATCCAGTTTTTCTAGGGATTACAAGGGGTTTAACCCTTTTTGAAAGAATTTTGACGATCCGATTACGGAGTTGAGGGGAAAAATCGGAGGGACGAGGTATTACATTTAGGCTACAATTTTGATACTTCTAAGTTGCTAACTAATCCGGCGTAAGAAGCCTAATACGTCTATAATAAAATGGTACAAGAAAACTATTGATATCATAAGATACTCAAAAAAGCAGAGTGTAAGTGTAAGATACTTAAAATACTCAGCCCTATTTGACTGATGGAAAGCCGAAAAATTCTAATTGCTACCAAAACTTACCCTTCAATTAGCACCAAGTACAAAGAAACAGTTTGTACGGCAGGTATCCTATTAGACGATGAGGAACGACCATTACAGTGGATTAGAATTTATCCAATTAGATATCGCTATCTCGATTTTGATAAGCGTTATCCTCGTTGGGCAATTATTCAAGCAAAAATTGAAAGAAATCCAAAAGATTATCGCTCAGAGAGCTTTAGGATTGAGGACGAATCCTTACAGATCGTTAGAACAATAGGAACAGATCGTGATTGGGAGGAGAGAAAATCTTTTGTTTTGCCATTGAAGTTTAGTTCTACCAAAGGAATTCAAGAACAAGAAAAATCGTTAGGAATTATTAAACCCAAATCATTTGAGAAGTATTTTCATAAAAAAACTGATAGGGAATGGAGTAAAAAAC
>JBCCVR010000140.1:0-19975 GCA_039194995.1 Cyanobacteria bacterium P01_E01_bin.42
GCGGATAATCGTTCTGCTAACTCTAAACCTAACAAAGATTGAATTGCCTCAACAACTTGAGGGGGAGGAGATTCAAGTTCGGCTAATTCTTTAACTTGTTCTCCATCAAAAAGAAATAAATTAGAAATTCCTAAAGGTAGAATGTATTCAACGCGCTCGTCCCATGTTTTCGTAATGGTTTCATCCAACCATGTATCGGTAATAATTTCGAGAGAATCCCTACCATTTTTTGGGTTTTTCGTCCAGCGCCGACGAATGCGAAAAACAACGGGCTTACTATCTTTAATGTGATCGAAAGCGAGTTCTACTTTTGTTTCTTCCGTTCCTTTTGTATGACGATTGATACATTGTTCGAGAAACTTTTGATAGCTTAAATTGCCTCGGGTCGAACATTGGGCGCGTTGACCGTAAAATGCAAGGCGAATGGCATCCATAAGCGTTGTTTTTCCGCCTCCATTCATCCCACCTAATAGGACAATGGGACGACATTCTTTCTCATTTTCTGGAGAGAGATTTTCTGGAGAAAGGTCGATCGCCTGACGACCGTAATAGGGACCAAAGTTTTCTAGAACTAATTCGCGAAATCTCATTCAATCTAGTGTAATCGTAAAGCTATCCCGATGATGAAAATCAGCCTCTTTATCAGGATGCGTCAATGCCCAGTAAATTATATCGCCATTTTTGAATTTTGTGACGGCGCTAACGGCCATTTCAACAACTTGTTTTGGCGATACGATCGCGCTCAAATCGATTTGTCCGGTTAATATTAGTGCATCTTCTTGTTTTATAGAAGCAAATAGTAATTGGGGATATGTATATCTTGTTTCCTCTTTCATTCCTTTGCGATAATCATCAAAGTGGTAAACATTCCAATCTCCACTTGGAGAGAGATTAAATTCCCAATATTGAGGACTGTTAGGTAATCTCAGAAAAAACTCAAAACAAGTTTCTTTCCAAAGCTCATGTGTTCGACGGCACTTATGATATGCCGGAGGAATCAACAAGTTTTCTATATTTTCAACCATATATTCAACCCCACAAGGGCGATTGAGCCGACGATTGATAAAAACAGCGATCTTTAAGTTAGAGTCTACAATCCCAGAAGGAAAGGGAACTAAATTACATACGGCTATGTTGCTCATTATATCTTATTCATTGGTTAGCTGTTGGATTAAATTTTGAATGGCTTTTTCTTGTCGTTCGATACTTTCTACCAGTTTAAATTGAACCATTGCTCGGTTTAGGTTATGTTCTGGATAGTTTACCCGAAAATAAATATTTCCCGCCAGATAATCGGTAAAAAATCTTAGCCCCAACTCAAAGGCGATCGCACGAATGCTATCATAAAGATATTCATAATCATTGGCGGTTAAAAAACGCCGTGCTGTTGAAAAATAGCCTTGTAAAATAGATTTACACAAATCGATAGTAAATGAAACCTCATCCCAATTCTGGGTTTCTTCTCCGAGTAAATTACAACCCGATCGCAAACAATCTCCAATATCGTAGTGAACTAAACCGGGTTTAATCGTATCTAAATCGACCATTGCGATCGCTTGTCCGGTAGACTCGTCCATCATGATGTTATTGACTTTCGGATCGCCGTGAATGGGACGTAGGGGCAGTTTTCCGAGGTGTTTTGCCTCTTCTAGGATAGTTGCCCCATTGCGACGATCTTCAATGAATTTTAAGGCATATTTGACTTCAGAGGTGGCAGGCGGGGATATTTCTTCTAAAATGCGATCGTACTGCTCTAAATAGCGGGGTAAAATATGAAATCCTTCCAAAGTGTCCGCTAATTCCTCGCAAGGAATATTGCTGAGAAGTGCATGAAAAAAACCCAACCCGTAACCGACTTCTCGTGCTTGGTTTCCATTGGTAATGGTATCAAACGTTTGTCCTTGGATAAAACGAATTGCCCGCCAAAATCTCCCTTCGCGATCGCGCCAATACTCTTTTCCTTCCTTTGTTAACAATACATCGGGAATTTCCCAGAGTCGATCGGCTTCCAAGTTAATTTTTTTGAGGTTTTCTCGGGCGCGATCGCAGAAAATTCGTATATTTTTCATCACCAGTTCTGGCTGTGAAAATACCTCAGTATTAATGCGCTGTAAAATAAAGTAAGATTTCTCCGCATCATCTATCGTTACGAGAAAAGTCTTATTAATATTTCCGTTACCAAACTTGCACACTTCTAAAATCTGGCGATCGGGTTTAAATTTGGAAGCGATATTAACTAAAGATTCTACTTTCATATTGGGAAATCGAGATATTTATAAGGAGTTGGACACTCAGATTATGATTTATGTAAAGAAAAGTAAACAACAGCCAATTGCTTTGAACAATGATCGATAATCTCTCTCTACATTCTCTACATTCTCTGCCTACTCTGCACCCCCTATATTAAATTCTTAACTCTCTGTGCTCTCTGCGTCTCTGCGGTTCAATCTCTTCTAATTCCCTAGAAGATAGGTGCGTTAGCGGCAGCGTAACGCACCCTACAGATTAACCTTTTTTCAACCAGCTAAACATTGCTCGTAAATCTTTCCCGACTTCTTCGATGGAATGTTCCGCTTCTTGACGGCGCATGGCTGTAAAACCGGGTTTTCCGGATTGATTTTCAAGGACAAATTCCCGGGCAAATTGTCCCGATTGAATTTCCGAGAGAATCTTCTTCATTTCTGCTTTGGTTTCGGCATTAACTAAGCGAGGACCTCGGGTGTAGTCGCCGTATTCCGCAGTATTGGAAATACTATCCCGCATCTTCGCCAAACCACCTTCAACCACGAGATCGACGATTAATTTTACTTCGTGTAAGCATTCAAAATAAGCGAGTTCCGGTTGATAACCCGCCTCGACTAAGGTTTCAAAACCGGCTTTAATGAGAGCGCTTAAACCGCCGCATAGAACCGTTTGTTCGCCGAATAAATCCGTTTCCGTCTCTTCTCGGAATGAGGTTTCAAGGATACCCGCCCGAGTGCCGCCAATGCCTTTTGCATAAGACATCGCGCGATCGCGAGCCTGTCCCGAAGCATCTTGAAAAACAGCAAACAAACAGGGAACTCCTTCCCCTTGTTCGTAAGTCCGGCGCACTAAATGACCGGGGCCTTTCGGGGCAATCATGACGACATCAACATTATCGGGTGGAACAACCTGCCCAAAATGAATATTAAACCCGTGCGCAAAAGCAAGAACATTTCCCTCGCTTAAATTAGGCTTAATTTCTTCAAGATAAATTGATTTTTGTACCTCGTCGGGGAGGAGAATCATAATAACATCAGCAGCTTTGGCCGCATCTGCAACCGAGTGTACTTTTAATCCTGCGGCTTCGGCTTTAGGAGTGGATTTGCTCCCCGAATATAAACCAACAATAACGTTAACGCCGCTATCTTTTAAATTTAAGGCGTGGGCGTGACCTTGAGAACCATAACCGATAATTGCGACGGTTTTATCTGCTAGTAAATCTAAATTAGCATCTTCGTCATAATACATTCGTGCCATCAAACAATCTCCCGATGTTGAATTCTGAAATTAGAGACAAGCATTAAATTATACCAACATACGGGAGTCACCATTAGGCGTGGATTGTTGAGAAAAATCCTTTCTGGCATTCGATACACCCACTTTCTTCGGCTACTTCTGTCATTTTTTCTTAAGAATTATGATGACGATCGCCAGTCTTCGCCGCCATCTTTTTCCCATATTTGCGAAACAACCAAATCCCCACCCCGATCGCCAGCCAATAGGGACTAAACGCCAACAACCACAAGGATATCTTGAGCATCCCCGTTGTCAAAGAGCCGACCCCGTAGACGGCATTTTCCCACGTTTCTCCCAGTTGCCCGATCAAGGGACGCGATCGCGGCACGGCAGCCGTTGCGGTATCCAAATTCACGAGAATCGTTGAAAATGCCACGCGATCTCGCAGGTTTTTCTGTTGTGCGTCAATTTGTTCGATTTCCGATCGCACCCGCCCCAACTCTTGGGACACTTTCAGCACATCCCCAATCGAACCCGAACGATCCATAATTGCCAGTAGGGAATCTTCCTGTTTGCGCAAATTTCGCAACCGCGCATCGAGATCCACCAGTTGCGTGCTGACATCCTCCGCACTCAGGGTTTGCCGTTTGGAAATCCCCAATTCGCCGATGTTGGCAAGGACGCGATCCAATCGTTGTTGGGGCACCCGCAGGCGCAGAAAAGCAGAATGGCGATCGCCGACATTGTTGGGTTTATTATTGCGCAACTCGAGAACATCCCCCCGATTTTGCTTGACCATTTCGGCAATTTCCGTAACGATTGCGTCAATCGATTCAACTTGCAAGTCAATTTCTGCGGTTTTAATCAACTGGGGCGCAACTCGCGGGATTTCCTCTCCAGTCACGGCAGCCACTTCTTGTACCTCTTCTGTTGAGGCTTCCATTGCTATATCTGATTCGAGACGGGCAGGTGCTTCTAAATGGCTCGTTTCCGGGGCTGAGGAACATCCGGTAAAAATAAGACCGACACAGGCGATCGCGCCAAAAAATTGAGGTTTCATCGTGCAAACTTCTTGATTTTAATCCTACTTTTCAGTATGTTCGCCAAGTTGGGCGATCGGGTTGGAGTTACCAAATTCGTAACGCAACGTTCACCTTAATTCTTCTTCTTCAAAACCGATCGTGTCATTATGCCAATTGTTACTCGAATCGGCAAATCCTGAATCCCCAATATCTCCTTGGCGATCGATGCGAATGCGATCCAAGCGGGGTCCATCCGCCGAAACAACCGTTAAATCGATATCTTCATAGCTTAACGTTTCTCCTTGAGCGGGAATTTTTTGGAAATGATAGAGCAGAAATCCACTCAACGTGTTGTATTCTTCACTGAGGGGAAAATCAAAGCCCAAGATTGCATTTACTTCCTCTAAATCCATTTGCGCTTGGACTAAAAACTGGCGATCGCTGAGAATTTTATAAGAAAAATCGTCTCCATTCTGCGCTTCGGGTTTCGCTCCGATAATTTCCGCAATGATATCCTTGAGGGTGATAATGCCTGCCGTACCGCCAAATTCATCTAAGACAATCGCCATTTCCAACTGCGATCGCTGCATCAACGGTAAAAGATCCCCCAATAAATTCGTCTCTGGGATAAAACGAGGGGTTTCGATCCAAGGAGCAAGGGCGGTTTTGGGCTGCAAGCACCCTTCGGCGAGGGAAATGGCAAGCCTTTTAAAATCGATAATGCCCACGATATCATCCAACGATTCCCCCATCATGGGATAGCGAGTATGTCCCGTCTTTACCACCAGTTCGAGGAGTTCGGCAAAAGTCGCTTTGTGGCTGATGGCAATAATACTGGTTCGCGGAACCATCACCTCTCGCACCCGCACTTCTCCAAACTCGAACACGTTTTTCAATAATTCCCGTTCTTCTGCTTCCAAGCCGATAGATTCTCGTTCTGTGGTAATAATTAACTGCAACTCTTCTGGCGTGACGCGGGTGTACCATCCTTGACCCAAATACTGCACCCGCACCAATCGCAATAAAAACCGCGTCGAAGAATTGAGCATGAGAATGAAGGGATTAAAAGCCCGGGCGATCGCCCAACTCGGCGGGCCGAATAATCTGGCCAAACGTTCAGAATAGCGCAGGGCGAGGGATTTGGGACAGAGTTCCCCCAAAACGATTTGCAGGTATGCCACCCCAAAAAAAGCGATGGGCACGGCGAGAGAATGAACGATCGCGGGATTATTGGCGAAAGGCAGGCGACGCAGCAGCCCGCGCACGAGGAGGGAAACATTACTTTCGCTAATCCATCCCAAAGCCAAACTGGAAAGAGTAATGCCGATTTGAGTCGTCGAGAGCAAGCGTTCGATCTGGCGTTGTAATGCTTGTACCGTCCTTGCGGGAACGTCTCCTTCTTCCACGAGTTGGTTGATGCGCGATCGCCGGACTGCCACCATTGAGAATTCTGCCGTCACAAAGAAAGCATTGATGGCAATCAACAGTAAGACTGATAATAATTTCAGCCAGAGATCGTACCCTAAAATGCCCGCCGCTTCCTCCACTGCTATTCCCAATAGTTACTTATGTTGCATCTCTTAGCGGGCAATCGGAATGTTGGCCAAGCTCAATTCCAACTCGCGATCGGGATAATCCGTGAGGGTTAAGGATAATTGTTCGGCATCTTCTAGGAGCGCCGTGGGAATTTTAATCGTGCCCGAGAAGTTTTTCCCGCCCGAGGGCAATTCTCCTGGTAAACCGTCGGTAATGGCGCTCAGGGCGCGCCCTTGGTCGTCTCTCACATCCAAGAAACTGTATAAAAAGCGTACGGAATCCCTGCTTTCGTTTTTAAGTTCCACATTCAACACTAAAGAGCCGCCCTCTTGTTTGGCAGAAACGATCTCCAAACTCACGCCACCATCATTTGCTCGTACGGGTAGGACTTCTTCGAGTTGGGGGACGGGTTCTGCGATCGCTTCTTCCGCTTCTGCAACTTGCGTCTCTTCTTCTTCGAGTTCGGCAATGGGTTCGGGAATCACTTTCCCGTTGATAATATCTTCTGCCTGCTTGAGGAGTTCTGCTTCGGTCAGTAAAATTTTTAATTCTCTGTTATTGCCTGTCGAGTTATTGTCGGCCAGTTTTTTAGTGGGACTGATATCGGGCTGCGTTACCCCTTTTAAGGCTTCGCGACCGAGGGTGTAACCCCAAAATGCGCTGGCAGTTCCGGCAACGGACATGAGTAAAAGCAAAGTCAGGGTCAGGACGACAGTTGAATTGATTTTCATTTCACGACGATCGACATTAATTAATGAGTGCTTATCGATTCTGAGTTAGTCAATAGTAATTGAGTCTTTCCACTTCGAGAAGAGAAGCTCTATAATGGTAATCGATTTAACCAGGGTTGGCCGAGCGGTTTAGGCAGCGAACTCATAATTCGCCCTAGGCAGGTTCAACTCCTGCACCCTGGATGATAATAATTTGCAGTTTTTTGCAGTTTGCAGTGGCATTGTTTCGGGGAAACTCGGGAGCAACTTTAACTTCAACGCAGGGGAATGCGCTCGAAACCGAACTCGCTACCGGGAATGGATTGACCGGGGCGAAAATAGGTGGGATTGTTTAGGGTACTGGAATTAAAAGGATTGGGCATATCGGGGGTGCGAATCATCGGACCGCTCCAAAGTTGTTGCCACCAAACATCGACGTAGAGTTCGTGGGCAAGTTGGCTGTCTCGCGTGACTTCAATTTCGGGAAATCCGGCAATCCCAAAAAGCCAGTCGATTTGTCGTCCCGTGGTAAAAGTAGTCGAGAAGGTATCTTGAGAACGATGAGTAGCAGCTTCGTTAAAAGCATCGGGAATGGTTTTAAAGGGAATGGGGTCGGAATTAACCGACTGGGCGATCGCCTCTGGCATTCCCTGCATCCAAGTGGCATTTAGGGCGATCGCGCCGGAAAAGGCGGCGATAGAAGCAGCAACCCCCAAGGATTTTAAACGAATTGATATCATTGGACAGCGAAGGACGGTAAACGGCAAATGAGATTTTGGATTTATTCTAGCCTAGGAATCAGCCGATAATCCATCTATTCTCGCACCACGTATCCCACGCCTCGCACGGTTTGGATCAGGCGCGTTTCATTTTCTGCCTCCAACTTCAGACGCAAGTAACGAACATAAACCTCGATTATATTTGAATCTCCCATAAAGTCATACCCCCAGACCCGTTCGAGAATTTGATCTCTAGTGAGAACTTGACGGGGATGAGCGAGGAGATATTCCAATAAATCGAACTCTTTTGCCGTTAATTCAATGCGTCGGCTACCGCGAAAAACTTCTCGACTGCTGCGATTGAGCTTTAAATCGGAAAATTGTAAAACATTGGTTTCCTGTTCTTGGGTGCGACGCAAAGCTGCCCGAACTCTTGCGAGAAGCTCTTCGATGCTAAAAGGTTTGACCATGTAATCATCCGCCCCCGAATCCAATCCCTTAACGCGATCGCTGACCTCATCTTTAGCCGTCAGTAAAATCACGGGAACTTTATCCCCCGTACTCCGCAAGCGCTGGCAAATTTCCATCCCTGAAATTCCGGGGAGCATCCAATCGAGGATAATCAGATCGGGTTGAGATTCTCGCGCTGTGGATAAGCCCGATAAACCATCATTGGCGACCATGACTTCGTAGCCTTCATATTTGAGTTCTAACTCGATAAATTGGGCGAGTTTTGCCTCATCTTCAACAACTAAAATTTTCATTTTGTTGTTTATTGTTTGTTGTTTGTTGTTTGTTGTTTGTTATTTGTTGTATTCCGGCTCCCCCTCTTGGGAGGGGGTTAAGGGGTGGGTTTCTCCCTCTCTTGGGAGGGGCTGGGGGTGGGTTGTTGGTAAACTCTCCCCTCTCTCCCGACGCGCTACACTTGACTGGTTGCAAATTCTAACCGGGTTCGATCCCAACCTTTACGGTGGAGAAGTACCCAAGATTGAATGAGATCGGGACCTTGTAAAGCTCCAGTTAATCCGGCTCTTAAAGACTTCATCACAAATCCTTTCTTGACTTTTTTCTCCTTCGTGACTTGTTTGATAATAGCTTTGGCATCGTCTGCGGTCATTTCTGGATAGTCCGCGATCGCGCTTAAAACTGCCTCAAATACCTCTTTTACCCCCTCTTGTTCGATCTGCCCCTTTCCTTTCTCATCAAAGGTCATAGACTCCCCAAATAAAAGGCGACTTTCTTCGATGCAATCAGACAGGCGGGTTAAACTATGAGAGACTAATTCCGTTAATTCGAGCAACCATTCGCGATCGCTTTCTCCATCGAATTCATATCCCGCTTCTTGCCAATAGGGAATTAGCAAAGGTAGTAATTTTTCGGCGGGCATATTGTGGAGATATTGGCTATTAATCCAATCTAATTTATCCCAATCAAATTTTGCTCCGGCTTTGTTGACGCGATCGAGGGTGAAGAGTTTGGCGGCTTCTTCGAGGGTGAAAATTTCTTGAGTCGAATCGGGGGCAGTCCATCCCAATAACATCATATAATTCGCCATTGATTCCGGGACGAGTCCCTTGGCCTTAAAATCATCCACAGAGGTTACGCCGTCACGTTTGGAGAGTTTGCGTCCTTCCTTATTCAAAATCAGAGGAGAGTGCGCGAATTCGGGGATTGCACCGCCCAAGGCTTCGTAAAGTAAGATTTGCTTGGCGGTGTTAGCGATGTGATCTTCGCCGCGAATAACATGAGTGATATTCATGTCCGTATCATCCACCACCACGGCTAAATTATAGAGGGGTTGTCCGAAAGGTTCGTCCCCTTCTGGAGTCCGCGCAACGACCATATCTCCCCCCAGATCGCTGCCTTTCCAGACCATTTTGCCTCGGATTTTGTCATCCCAACGGATCTGGCGATCGTCGTCGATAATGAAGCGAATAACGGGTTTTCGTCCTGCTTTTTCATATTCTTCCCGTTGTTCCGGGGTTAAGTTACGATGGCGATTATCGTAGCGAGGAGCCTCGTTTCTGGCCTTTTGCGCCTCTCGCATTTGCTCTAATTCTTCTGGGGTGCAATAACAGCGATAAGCCAAACCTTTATCGAGCAGAGTTTGCACGGCTTGACGGTAGAGATCGAGGCGTTGGGATTGGAAAAAGGGGCCCTCATCCCAGTTCATCCCCAGCCATTCTAAGCCCGTGAGAATATTTTGCGTGTATTCGTCCCGCGATCGCTCGGTGTCGGTATCTTCGACGCGAATGATAAATTTGCCCCCGTGATGGCGGGCGTACAACCAGTTAAAGACGGCAGTTCTGGCGGTACCGATATGTAAGTTTCCCGTGGGACTCGGAGCGATCCGGACTCTGACTGTCACGCGCTTACCCTCATTTCTTGCTTTGCAATCTTCAATTATACTTTACCCAATCCTAAAAACTATCGCCGATCCACTGAGGGTTTGAACCCAAGGCGGAGCGGCGATCGCAACGTCAATATCATTCTCAATTTATTTTGCGATCGCCGCCTCAATACCGAGGAATTTTCCCATCTTCGGTTAAATTGAGAGAGAAATCGTTTCGGGAAGCGAGATGCAAGCAAGTGAGATTCTGCGGCGCTATGCAGCAGGCGATCGAAATTTTCAGCGAATGAACCTGCGAGGGCTGTCTTTTAAGGGGCAAAATCTGTCTGGGGCAGATTTTAGCCGGACAGATATTCGGGGAACGAATTTTAGGGGCGCAGATTTAACAGAGGCAAAATTTCGAGGGGCAATCGCTGGGCTGCAAGCACGATGGGTTATTATTTTTTGGGCAATAGTTGGGCTACTCGCTGCACTATTAGGAGTTTGTTTTGTATGGGTAAGTCTTTTCGCTGCGTTGATCTTTGAGAGCAGCCCCACAAGTAGTGTTGTAATTGGGTGGGTTAGTTGGATAGTTTTGGTTGTATTTTTTGCGATCGCCATCTGGAAAGGCGTTCTTGCAGGAGTTATCGCGGGAGTTGTCATGGGAGTTGCTGCTGGAAATGTCATGGGCGTTATGATGTTTGCGGTCGATTTCGATGCTGGTGTTGAGGCCGCTTTTGTAGGAGTTTTAGCCATCTCTGTTGCTGGAGTTGTTACTATCATTGGAGCTGTCTTGGGAGCTATTGCTATTCATGAAGTTCTGATGGGAGTTATCGCGGGAATTATTGCCGGAGTTATCGCTATCTATGGAACTGCTGCTATCCATGGAGCTGTTGGAGAAGCGATCGCCGGGGTTGTCGGTGGAGCTGTTGCTGGAGCCTTCGTGTTGTTAGGGTTATACATTAGTCAGCGTGCCATGAAAGGCGATCCTAGAGATACTCTGATTCGCAATATTGCTATTGCTTTTGCGACTATGAGAGGAACCAGCTTTTACAAAGCAGATCTCACCGATGTAGATTTCAGTATTGCTCTACTCGAAAGCACTGATTTACGAGAAGCCATTCTAACTCGTACCTGTTGGAAAAATACCGAGAATCTCGATCGAATTCAACTCGACAACACTATCCTCGAAAACCCTCAAGTCAGAGAATTATTAAAAACAGGCAACGGTTACGGAAAATCCTTCCAAAATGCCAATCTTCGTGGTGCAAACTTGCAAGGCGCAAATCTCGAAAATGCCAATCTCAAACAAGCCGATCTCAGTGAAGCAATCTTGTGCGATGCTAATCTTAAGAATACTGACCTAACTGAAGCTCTTGCCATCGGAACGGATTTTACGGGAGCATATTTAACCGGAGCTTGCCTCGAATCATGGAAGATTAGCCCTAGTACCATCCTCGATCGTGTCGATTGCCAATACGTTTTTCTTCTCGAGCATCCTAACACTAATAACAGTCGAGAACGCCATCCCCACCTCCCCAATAAAACCTTCGATCCCGGCGACTTTGAAAAATTGTACAAACAGTCAACGAACCCCGGGCAATTCTTGTTAAAGAATAGAACCAACCATAAAGCCTTCCACGGAACTTTTCAAACTATTATCGAAACCGTCCAAGAAGCCCTTCAAACCATTATCGACGAAAATCCAGAAATAACATGGGATTCCATCCAGAAAATCGAACGCAAAGGCGAGGATGTTTTAGTCGAGATAAAAGTTCCCAAAATTACCGATAAAGCAAAAATCGAACGTACCTTGGATATCGCTTATGAATCCTGTATGCAAAAGAAGTACAAGGACGAAATGTAGAGCTTTCATAGTCAAGATCGAACTGAACTGCCAAATGCGCATTTCTCATATTATAAGAATCTGTTGCAGTGCAGACTCAAAATGCGATCGCTAGTGTAAAATTACTAGAGAGACAGAGAGGAATATCAAAGATGATTGCAATCCCTCAAGCCAAACCCAAGGAAAGAGAAGGCAATTTCACTCTATCGGGAGTAACGTGGTCAACATTTAAAACTCTTGTGGCAGAAATTGGCGACGATCGCGCTTATCTAATCGCTTACAGCGAAGAAGTATTAGAGTTTAAAATGCCATTACCAGAACATGAAATCCCGACAGGAATGCTAGAAAGTTTCATTGAAGGAATTGCCGATGAGCTAGAAATAGAAGTGATGAAGTTGGGATCGTGGAGTTTAAAGCGAGAAGATTTACAGCGTTTTATCGAACCTGATAGTTGCTTTTACATTCAAAATGAGGCAAGAGTTAGAGGCAGAAGACTCGATCTCGCTGTCGATCCTCCTCCAGATTTAGCCATCGAATCCGATAATACTCATTCATCAATTGACAAGCAAGCTATTTATGCTGCTTTAGGCGTTCCCGAGCTATGGCGGTATACCCGACAGGGTATATTTGTTTATCATTTAATCGGCGATCGCTACGAACAACGAGAAGAAAGTTTGGCGTTTCCTTTTTTACCCCTCATAGAAATTCCCGGTTTTATCGAACAAAGTCGCGAGATCGGACAGCGATTGGCAGTCCGTTTATTCCGTCAGAGAATTCAAGAGATTTTACGCGATCTCCCCTAGAAAAAAACGCGCGATCGCCTTGCAAAATTTCTTTACAGTTTGCCTCGCGAAACACCTATTTTGCGCGATCCTAGAATTTTTCTAAATCTCTCGACTCCTCCGCCAGTGTCAGTGCTATGATTAAGAACCTTTAGTACAGGTGTCTGAGAAAAAGAGAGGGGTGAAAGTATGGCAATCGTTGCGCTCAAGGCTTGGTACGTGGAACAGTACGAACCCATTCGGGAGATTATCAAACGTCCTCACGACTTGCGCTTGAGTCGCAGTAGTTTGCTGAAATCGGGACTAAGGGCGGATATCTTGGATGAAACCGAGGAAATCGCCGCTTCTACGTGGTTTCAACGCTACATCGAAGGAGAAACCATCGAATTTTATATCGAAGGAAGCGGCGGTTATGCGATCGCCAACCTGGATCTCAAATCTCACGAAATTTATCTCACCAAACAGGAACTGAACGCCTTTCTCGAACCGAAAATTTTCTTTAGCTATCAACAAGAGTATAAAGAATCGAGCGAACTGTTTCGCGAAGTCCTAGAAGAAGCGATCGCCAAGATTAACAAAACCGCCCGCATCCCTCTGAGCTTAGAACTCGCCCAACGCCCCAAAAGCAGCCCTCTGCGCCTCAGTAGCGGGCAATTGAGACAAATTAGCAAAAGCCTCCTTTTCATCGCCGACGGCACCGCGATCGCCGCCACGACGGGAGAAGATAAACCCCAAATCCTTCTCAGTCCCAATGTTTGCATCGAACTCGGTTACGCCCTCCACAGCAAGCGTCAGGGGCAAATTTTACTCGTGCAAATGGAACGAATGAAGGGACGATTTCCCTTTGACCTAAGCAACCATCAACAGTTATCATGCAAAGCGGCTGAGGAAGTGCGTCAAACACTGCCTCCTCTACTAGAGGCGCTTTTGCAGCGATTTAACCTCTAACGATCGAATTTATGACTAACTTTGGAAGGGCGTGCCAGAATAAGGAGCAAGTTCTATGGCTAGAAAACCGGATTCCTATGCGGTATTTATAATGCTAACTTCGGGTCATCGCGAAGAAGTTCGCTTTTCAACGATTAAAGAGTTTCAACAATGGTATAGTGCCGAACTCATGCCGAAAGCCAGCGATAAAAATTTTATCAGCGTTCCTATCAAAGGCAGCCAAGGGGAATATATGGTGATTCGCCCGAGCAGCGTTGCTGCAATTCGCGTCGAACCCGTTTTTGAAGGCAGTATCGATCGCGACTTCGATTAGTTATGGCGATGAGTTATTGCAGGATACACGGGGGAATGGAGAAGATTGACCAACCCTTAGTGTAAGCAAAAATTTAAGAATTGTTCCACCGCCGTGATAAGATTTCCCTTGGCTCGAAACGAACGATCGCATGGGACTGACCCCTAACTTAAAAACGTGAATCCGTCCGAACCCCCTCTCAACCCCCAAATACAAGAAGAAAACCCAGAAGAATCCGCCCCCGATCCTAGGGGAAATTCCATGGATGATTTTTATCGGCTCAAACAAGATTTGTTTGTGTGGACGCTTGCCATGAGCGGGTTTATCTTTGCTGGGGTTTGGTTGAACTATTCCCTCAATACCGCTCTGAACTACTTGCTTGGAGCCTGCGTGGGTGTCGTTTATCTGAGGATGTTGGCGAAAAACGTAGAAAGTTTGGGTGCGGGAGGCTCTCGCTTCAGTTCCAATCGCTTGGCTTTGTTTGCAGGATTAATTATTGTTGCGACTCAGTGGCAGCAACTGCATATCGTGCCTGTATTTTTGGGATTCCTCACTTATAAAGCAGCGATTATTGCTTATACTTTTCAAACTACTTTTTCGGAGTTTATGAAAAAGTAACGAATTCGTGAAAAAGTAGAGATAGAACAAGTTTAGCGATCGCCGATGCTTTCTAGGAACAGTAGCTCATGCTTTGTTTAGAAATCCCGTTGATGTTTTTCAGAAATTGGGGAAAGAACGCCCAATGGAACTTTTTGCTGGCTCGAAGGTATTTACCTTTCTCCCTCTAGCATCCCTCGAAGTTGGCGACCATTTTTATTGGCATCTTGGCAAGTGGACGGTACACGGGCAAGTCTTTATGACGGCTTGGTTCGTGATCGGCTTATTAGTCATCGCCTCATTAGCCGCCACCCGGAACGTTCAGCGCGTTCCGAGCGGCGTGCAGAACTTCATGGAATATGCCTTAGAATTCATCCGCGAACTCGCGAGAAACCAGCTTGGCGAAAAAGAATACCGACCTTGGGTTCCGTTCATTGGCACTCTGTTCCTATTCATTTTCGTCTCTAACTGGTCGGGAGCACTCCTACCGTGGAAACTCATTCACATTCCCGCCGGAGAATTGGCCGCTCCCACCAACGATATCAACACCACCGTTGCTTTGGCGCTGTTGACTTCGCTGGCCTACTTCTTCGCAGGATTTAGGAAGCGCGGTTTGAAATATTTTGCCAAATATATCGAACCCACGCCAATTCTTTTGCCCATCAATATATTGGAAGATTTTACCAAGCCCCTCTCCCTGAGCTTCCGTCTTTTCGGAAACATTGTGGCAGATGAATTGGTGGTTGCGGTATTAGTCTTGTTGGTACCTTTGTTCATTCCCTTGCCTGTTATGGTCTTGGGGCTCTTCACAAGTGCCATTCAAGCCCTCGTTTTCGCTACCCTAGCCGGCGCTTACATTCACGAAGCGCTAGAAGGTCATGGCGACGAAGAGCACGAGTAAAGCCCTCTCGTCTTGACGGGTTTTACTACAAAATTCTTGCTTGTTAAAAGCAAGATTATATCCCTTGTCACTGTTAAAAATCACTCAAAGGAGAAAATCGTGGACACATTAATCGCTGCTGCTTCCGTTATTGCTGCTGCTCTTGCTGTTGGTTTAGCTTCCATCGGTCCTGGAATCGGTCAAGGAAACTGCGCGGGTCAGGCTGTTGAAGGGATTGCTCGCCAACCCGAAGCTGAAGGCAAAATTCGCGGAACCTTGTTGTTGAGCTTGGCGTTCATGGAATCTCTCACCATCTACGGCTTGGTTGTCTCCTTGGTTCTGTTGTTTGCCAACCCCTTCTCTTAATTGACGCGCGATCGCGGTCAAAAAAAGGTAGAGAGAGAAAGCCAATTCTCATCTCTACCCCTCATCTAAAACGCAAATTTCAGAATCTTCAACAATGATACATTGGAGTTTTTTATTGGCGGCCGAAGTAGCAGAAGCAGCAGAAGAAGCGGGAGGATTGTTTGACTTTGACGCAACGTTGCCCCTGATGGCGCTTCAGTTTTTAGTCTTAGTCGTTCTTCTCGACAAAATCTACTACAAACCCTTGGGCAATGCCATTGACGAACGTGCCGACTACGTTCGCACCAAAACCCAAGATGCCAAAGAACGCTTGGAAAAAACCAAAGCGATCGCCGCACAGTACGAACAAGAATTACTAGACGTTCGCCGTCAATCCCAAGAGATTATTGCAGCGGCTCAAGCCGAAGCACAGGACGTTGTTGCCAAAGAGGTTCAAACCGCTCAACAAGAAGTCCAACGAGAACAAGAAGCCGCCGCCCGAGAGATTGAAGCTCAAAAAGCGCAAGCCTTCAGCACCCTCGAAGGTGACGTAGATGCCCTCAGTTGGCAAATTCTGGAGAAACTGTTGGGGCCGGAATTGGCAAGATAAGCAAATTGTTGTTTGTTGTTCGTTATTTGTTGTTTGTTGTTCGTTGTTTGGCTTCCAATAACTGACAACTGATAACTGATAACTGATAACTGATAACCAATACTTAAGGAAAATAAAAACCGTGTGGACAGTATTTTATCTAGCCACTGAAGAAGCCGAAGGTGGGTTTGGATTAAACTTCGACATTTTAGAAGCCAATATTATTAACCTTGCCCTACTTTTAGGGATTTTGGTTTATTACGGCGGTCAAGTCGTCGGTAAAATCCTCCAGGAACGACGGGCCAAGATCGAGGCGGAAATTCAAGAAGCAGAAAGCCGTGCTTCAAAAGCGGCTGCTGAATTAGCTGCAGCCCAACAAAACTTGGCACAGGCGCAAGAAGAAGCCAAGCAAATTTTAGCGACCGCCGAACAAACCGCCCAACGGGTGAAAGAAGAAATCCTGGCCAAAGGCAAAGCCGAAGTCGAACGCATGAAAGCCACTTCCGCCGCCGATGTCAGTTCCGAACAGGACAAAGCGATCGCTCAATTGCGCCAGCGCACCGTCGCCCTCGCTCTCGAACGGGTAGAAGCGCAACTTAAAGAGCGATTGGACGACTACAAGCAAGAGCAACTCATCGATCGCTGTATCGGACAGTTAGGGGGATAAGCCATGAAAGGATCTTTACTCAGTAGCAGCATTGCCGAACCTTACGCCCAAGCCCTCATGTCTGTGGCGCGATCGCGAGATTTAGCCGAGCGCTTTGGCGAAGATTTTCGCGACCTCGAACGATTGTTGCAAGACTCCCCCGAGTTGCGGGCGTTTATCACCAATCCCATCATTGAGGATGAGAATAAAAAAGCCGTGCTGCGCCGCATCATGGGAGACGGCACGGACGGGCAACTAATCAACTTTTTAATGTTGCTGGTGGATAAGCGGCGCATTGTTTTTCTCGAACAAGTGGTAGCGGAATATCTTGCCCTGTTGCGAGAACTCAATCAAACCGTTTTAGCAGAAGTCATCAGCGCTCGCCCTTTAAACGAACAGCAGCGCCGCTCCGTCGAACAGCGAGTACAAGCGCTTTCAAACGCCCGAGGGGTAGAACTGAAAACTGAAATCGATCCCGACATTATCGGTGGAGTCATCATCAAAATCGGGTCGCAAGTCCTCGATGCCAGCATGCGGGGTCAACTCCGTCGCATCGGCGTGAGTTTGAGTGCTTGATTTATTGTTTGTTATTTGTTGTTTGGCTCCCGATCGCGAATACCTCGGTTTTGCTGAGTGCCAAGAACCAATAACCAGTAACCAATAACTCATAACCAATAACCAATAACTAACAACAAAAATTATGGTTGCTATCAGACCGGACGAAATCAGCAATATCATCCGCCAGCAAATCGAATCCTACGACCAAGACGTTCAAGTTTCCAACGTAGGAACCGTTCTCCAAGTGGGAGACGGGATTGCTCGGATTTACGGACTAGAAAAAGTAATGGCGGGGGAACTCGTCGAATTTGAAGATAGTACCGTCGGTATCGCCCTTAACCTCGAAGAAGATAACGTCGGCGCGGTCTTGATGGGAAGCGGTTATGGCATCCAAGAAGGCAGCACCGTTAAAGCCACCGGAAAAATCGCGCAAATTCCCGTAGGAGAAGGTTTAGTCGGTCGCGTTGTCGATGCGTTGGCGCGTCCCATTGACGGGAAAGGCGATATCGGTACCACCGACACCCGCTTGATCGAATCCCCGGCACCCGGTATCGTTCAGCGCCGTTCCGTCCACGAACCCATGCAAACCGGGATTACCGCCATCGACGCGATGATCCCTATCGGTCGGGGACAGCGCGAATTGATCATCGGCGATCGCCAAACCGGAAAAACCGCCGTTGCCGTTGATACCATCCTCAACCAAGCCGAAGAAAACGTCATTTGCGTTTACGTCGCCGTCGGTCAAAAGGCTTCTACCGTTGCCCAAGTGGTTGGAGAACTGCAAGATCGCGGTGCCATGAGCTATACCGTTGTCGTTGCCGCCAACGCCAGTGACCCCGCCACCCTGCAATACCTCGCCCCCTACACCGGAGCCACCATTGCCGAACACTTCATGTATCAAGGCAAGGCAACTTTGGTGATTTACGACGATCTCTCCAAGCAGGCACAGGCTTATCGTCAAATGTCCTTGCTCCTGCGTCGTCCCCCCGGTCGCGAAGCCTATCCCGGAGACGTATTCTACGCTCACTCTCGCTTATTGGAGCGGGCGGCAAAACTCAGCGATGACTTGGGCGGCGGTAGCATGACCGCACTCCCCATCATTGAAACCCAAGCCGGGGACGTTTCCGCTTACATTCCCACCAACGTAATTTCTATCACCGACGGTCAAATCTTCCTCTCCTCCGACTTGTTTAACGCGGGTTTCCGTCCGGCAATCAACGCAGGTATTTCCGTATCTCGCGTGGGTTCTGCCGCTCAAATCAAAGCCATGAAACAGGTTGCGGGTAAATTAAAACTGGAATTGGCTCAGTTTGCCGAACTAGAAGCCTTTTCTCAGTTCGCCTCCGACTTGGATCCGGCAACTCAGGCACAATTGGCACGGGGTCAGCGCTTGCGGGAAGTTCTCAAACAGCCCCAATATTCTCCCCTCGCCGTTTACGAGCAAGTTGCCCTCGTCTATGCTGGCTTGAATGGCTACTTGGATGATATCGGCGCAGAAAAGATTGTTGACTTCACCCAAGGTTTCCGGGAATACCTCAAAACCAGTAAAGCCGACTTCGCCAAATCCATCGCCAGCGAGAAAAAACTCACCGATACCGGCGAAAGCATGCTCAAAGAGGCAATTACCGAGTACAAGAAAACCTTTGTTGCTTCGGTTTAGTTATTAGGGAATGGGGAAATGAATAAACCCTATTCCCTATTCCCTATTCCCTATTCCCTATTCCCTCAAGACAATGCCCAATCTCAAAGCCATTCGCGATCGCATCAAGTCGGTCAAAAATACGCGCAAAATCACCGAAGCCATGCGCCTCGTAGCGGCAGCAAAAGTCCGTCGCGCCCAAGAACAAGTTACCGCAACCCGTCCCTTTGCCGATTGTCTGGCTCAAGTGCTTTACGGCTTGCAAAACCGCCTGCAATTTGAAGATATCGACCTGCCTTTATTGAAAGAGCGTCCGGTGAAGACTGTCGGGATTCTCGTCATTTCTGGCGATCGCGGTCTCTGCGGTGGTTACAATACCAACGTCATTAAAAAAGTAGAAACCCGCATTCAAGAACTCAAAAAAGAAGGGATTGCCTACGAATTAGTTTTAGTCGGCAGAAAGGCCACGCAATATTACGAGCGCCGCCAAGCCCCGATTTCTCAAAGTTACACGGGACTCAACCAAATTCCCACGGCTTCGGAAGCCTCGAAAGTTGCTGATTATTTACTCTCTCTCTTCCTCTCGGAAAGCGTCGATCGCATCGAGTTAATTTATACGAAATTCGTATCTTTGATTAGCTCCCGTCCGGTCGTCCAAACTCTCTTACCTTTATCCATTCAAGGGTTGGAAAACCCCGATGATGAAATTTTCCGCCTGACAACGGCTGGGGGATCTTTTAGCGTCGAACGGGAAAAAGTGGCGACACCCACCGAGACTTTCCCCAAAGATATGATTTTCGAGCAAGATCCGGCACAAATCCTCGATGCCCTTTTGCCCTTATATCTCAATAACCAATTGCTCCGCGCCCTGCAAGAGTCCGCAGCCAGCGAATTAGCGGCTCGCATGACAGCAATGAATAACGCCAGCGATAACGCAACGGAATTGGTCAAAACCCTGACTCGTTCTTACAATAAGGCACGCCAAGCCGCTATTACTCAAGAAATTTTAGAAGTGGTTGCGGGTGCGGATGCGCTGTAAAACGGCGGTATTTTGTCA
>JBCCVR010000141.1:0-19849 GCA_039194995.1 Cyanobacteria bacterium P01_E01_bin.42
CCCATCTCCTATTTCCCATCTCCTATTTCCCATCTCCTATTTCCCATCTCCTATGCGTTTCTTATCGAGAGTGAAATTGATTTTTATGTTTGCTTTTAGGAGTTGGTTATTTGTTGCACTAATTCTTGAAAAACGTTTTCGGCGCGATCGTTTTCAACTTGACAAGTTCCTGCATTTGCGTGTCCGCCTCCTCCGTATTCTAGCATGAGTTTGCCGATATTCACACTAGAATTTTTCTTTAAAATGGATTTGCCTACTGCAAAAACAGTATTCTGTTTTTTCAATCCCCACATGACGTGCATGGAAATGTTGCATTGGGGATATAAAGCATACACCATAAATCGATTTCCGGGATAAATTGTCTCTTCGTCTTTGAGATATAACACCACAAGATTATCGTATACTTTACCGCAGCGTTCGAGTTGTTCTTTAAACTTTTCTGCTTGCTCAAAATAAAAATCTCGCCTTTCTTTAACATCTTCAATCTCTAAAATTTCTTGAATTGAATGATTTTTACAATAATCGATCAACTCCATCATCAATTGATAATTAGAAATTCGGAAATTCCGAAATCTTCCCAGTCCCGTTCGGGCATCCATGAGAAAATTTAAAAGTACCCATTCTTGTGGATCGAGAATCTCTTCGCGATTGAATTGAGCCGAATCTGCTTTATCGACTGCTGCTAGCATTTCTTGGGAAATAGCGGGGAATTTCTCCGGGCCGCCATAGTAATTGTAAACCACTCGAGCGGCTGAAGGGGCATCGGGGTCAATAATATGATTGGTTTGGATGTCTTTATTCCTTGTAATCTCGCTAGAGTGATGGTCAAATGCTAAATGCACGCCATCAACATAGGGTAAATTAGTCGTGATATGGCGATCGCTAATCTCAATTTTGCCATCTTGCATATCTTTAGGATGCACAAATTTAATATCATCAATCAAGTCAAGATCTTTTAACAAAACGGCACAGACCAGTCCGTCAAAATCGCTGCGAGTAACAAGGGTATATTGTTTTTGTTCTGATGCTAGATCGATCATGGGTTCTGAGTTAGGGGTTGTATTGGCTGGATTGAGATCGCTAGGCGATCGCTAGAGATTCAAGATCGTTATAATTCGCTTTGAGAATCAATTCTACTGCCATCCTAGCAGACCTGCGCCTTGATAAAAAAGAAAACTTCCCAACCATGCTAAGGCTAACGAATAGAACAAGGAAAGCAGGGTAAACCCCCAAGATTTTGCCTCATTGAATAAGGTTACAATCGTGGTCAAACATGGGGTATATAACAAACAAAAAATGCAAAAGCTATACCCTTGCGCAAATGTCACCGTCTCGGTAATGCGATCGCTAACTTCTAATGCACCCAAACTATAAATAACAGCTAAAGAACCAATGACAATTTCTTTAGCAATAAATCCAAAAATCAATGCCAATGTTAAAAAGGGATCGATTCCAATAGGCTGCATGATCGGGCTTAAAAATGTACCGATATGACCGCCAATTGTATCTAAACCGATCGCACCAACGGGCAAACTCGTAATCGACCAAACGGCAATACAACCAAAAGTAATGAAACCCGAAGCACGGGAGAGAAAAGTTCGCACTTCTCCCCATCCTCTCAATGCAACTTGCCTCCCTGTCGGCCAGCGATAGGGAGGCAATTCTAAAATAAAGGGTTCGTTATTCGGAAAGGTATCTTGAAAAATTGCGGCTGTTGCGATCGCGGCAATAAAACTCAATAAATAAAGAGAAAATAAAGCCAATGCCCCGTTCCCATCTGGAAATGTGGCGACGATAATAAAAACAAAAACTTGCAATCTTGCGGAACACAAGGAAAAAGGAATAGTTAACATGGTTAAAAAACGCAGATTTTGCGATCGCATGACCCGCGTTCCCATGAGTGCCGGAACATTACAACCAAACCCCATCATCTGCATGACAAAACTGCGCCCATCCAAACCCAAACGCGCCATTATTCCATCCATTAAATAGGCAGAACGAGATAAGTAGCCACTATCCTCTAAAACCGCCATTAAGATAAAGAAGAGAACGATTAAAGGAACGAAAGAAGCAACAGTCGAAAGACCGTTCCAGAGACCATTAATGAGGAAATCTTGAATAATTTCCGGGAGAGGTGCGATCGCGGGAATGAGGGCATTATTTAACAGCCAATCTGCTAGATTTTTCATAACATCTTGGGACGGCAATCCGATCGTCCAAATGAGCCAAAATACGCCGAACATTCCCCCAAAAAATAGAGGCAGACCAAAAATGGGATGCAAAAGAATGCGATCGATGCGTTCAGTCCAAGTTATCCCGATCTCTGAGGGGATTTGTACCGCACCATCGAGAACTTTAGCGATCGCCTCAGCAGACAGATATCGAGTAATCTCTTGACTTTTCTTCAATTTCGTTTCTAAACTCTGAGGAGAGACTGAAATATTTTTTTCTTGGAGTTTTTTGCCAATGGCTTCGTAGGCATTCAGATAACCTCCACCATGTTTTGCACTAATTAGAAAGGTCGGAATTTTTGATTGTTGCGTTAATTTTTCGGGATCGATACGGATATCGCGATTCTCTGCTTCGTCTGCCATATTTAGCATTAAAATGGCTGGCAGTCCCAAAGATTTAAGTTGTAAAGGCAAGCGAATCTGGCGATCGATCTGAGTGGCATTGATAACGGCGATCGCGAGATCGATTTCATAGGTTTCAAGGAAATGACGAACAATTTTTTCATCATCGGCAATGCCTTGTAGATCGTAAATACCGGGGAGATCGACGAGTTCAACTTCTTCCCCATTGATTTTGATAATTGCCTGCAATAAATCGACCGTAATCCCCGGCCAATTTCCCACACTCGCATTCATGCCAGTAATACGATTAAAAAAAGTGGATTTCCCGGTATTGGGCATCCCCAATAATGCAATTCTTTTCATTAGTTATTGGTTATTGGTGATTGGTTACTCCCCCTCTTGGGAGGTAAGGCCGATTCATTCATCGGAGAAAAATATTTTGTTTTTGAGTTGTTTGGCGATCGCTTGACGGCTGAGGGCTTGTAGGGCGCTTAATTGTTCCGGGGTTAATTCCCGAGGGCTGGCGATCGATAGTACAGAGCGTTCCTAAATGAACAATTATCAATTACCCCTGACTGAAACGGGAGAAACTTTTTTATCCCTTCGATCCCTTAACATGGAAAAGGAACTAGATCGCAATTGTACCCCAAAAGAGATTTCCGCCTTCCCCTTGGAATTAAAGTAATGAGAGTATCTGCATTATTTCCCCTTACCCTCCTGTTCTCATTGTCCGTCCGAATGCCCGCACAAGGACAAATTCCGATTTTGGAGGAAATGCCTCGAGAAATTCCCCCGGCAATCCCCTTAGAAGATTGTCCCGATTGTCTGTTCGTCCCCGCGCCTCCCTCTTCCTTTCCTTCCCTGCCTCCCCTTCCCTCCAATAGTGGTTTAGAGGGGGCTTACTTATTGGGAGGCGGCGATATCGTCACGATCGATGTTTTTGAAGTCCCCCAGTATAGCGGCCAGTATCAAGTTCCCATTGACGGCATTATCTTTCTTCCCCTCATCGGCGGCGTATCCGTAGGGGGATTGACCCTAGAAGAAGCGACGAATGCTATTGCCGAGAAATATTCCGCCTTTCTCAAACGCCCCTTAATTACCGTCCGCCTCGTTAATGCCCGCCCCCTCAATGTCATCGTCGCGGGAGAAGTGATGAATCCAGGCGCTTTGAGCGTCGCTTTGATTGGCGGTGCTGGCGATAAACCGGGGATACAATACCCGACGATTCCCGCCGCCCTCAGAGATGCAGGGGGAATTACCCTCAGTGCCGATATCAGTCGCATTCAAGTGCGCCGTCGCAGTCCGGGAGGCGGCGGCGATCGCGTTTTTGCAATCGATCTCGAGAATATCTTGCAAGTGGGCGATCGTACCGTGGATCTTACCCTGCGCGATGGGGATACGATTTTCGTTCCCGTACAACCCGATATCGATTTGCGTCGCCTGCGACAATTGGCCGCCCTTAATTTTTCTGCTGATGTTCGCATCGGACGCACCGTATCGGTTGTAGGAGCGGTCAAGCGTCCGGGATCTTATAATATTGTCGGAACAGCACTATCCGGCGGAGGCGCGACGGGATTGACGGGGGGAATTCCCACCCTAACCCAAGCCTTACAGGAAGCTGGCGGCATTCAAATGACCGCTGATATCCGTAATATCACTATTCGCCGTCCCACTAAAACGGGGAGCGAACAAATCCTACCGATTAATCTTTGGGAATTTTTGCAAGCCGGGGATATTACTCAAGATACGCCCTTACAAGAAGGCGATACCATCATCATTCCCGAAGCCAACCAGTATTCCGCCGCAGAACTGAGCGAACTGGCAACGGCTCAATTTGCACCGACTTCCATTCGCGTGAGCGTGGTGGGAGAAGTCCAAAATCCGGGGGCAATCGATGTCGTTCCCAATACTACTCTCAATCAGGCCTTGATGACAGCGGGGGGATTTAATCGCGATCGCGCCTTTCGGGAAAACGTGCGTCTCATTCGCCTCAATCCCGATGGCACCGTCATTTCCCGAGAAGTTGCCGTGGATATCGCCCGCGCTACGGTGAACGAACAAAATAACCCCATTCTCAGAGAAAACGATATCATTTTGGTGGGGCGCAATCGCAACGCCAGAGTTTCGGATTCGCTCACCACCTTCTTCAATCCAGGGCCTGGCGCTCTCGCCATTTTTTCAATTCCCGCGACTATCTTTGGCATTTTAGAAACCTTGGGAATTGTAGATTTTCCCGATTAGACCGATCGCCGATTACTGATAACTGATAACTGAAATGACCCCCAAGCCAGACTATCCTTTTTTTGCACCGCAATCTTCGGAATACTCTCTGTCTCCTTCGTCTCTAATTCCCGATCGCAAAAGCGAAGAAACCAGTTTGGATTTGGCATGGCTTTTTTCGGTCTTTCGCCGCCGCCTTTGGATTATGGCGTTAGTCGCCGGGACTCTGGCGATCGCTTCGGGGGGACTCATTGTCATTGAATCCGAAAAGGAAGAAGAAGCATTTAAAGGCTCATTTCAAGTATTAGTCGAACCCGTCAGCGTAGAAGGCCGCCTAGCCCGCTTATCCCTCCTCGCTCAGAGTGGAACGCATGCAACAACAGCCACGGATCTATCGCGAGAAGGAGCCGGTCGTGCTGATTTGCTGGACTATGAAACGCAAATGCGCGTGTTAAAAAGTCCCAAAATTTTAGAACCCCTCGTCGAAAAAATTAAAGTAGAATATCCCGATATCACAATCGGCGATGTAGTTAGTAATTTAGCGCTTCAACGCATTACTTATGAAAAAGATGGGAAGTTTGAAGGGACAAAAATTTTAGAGGTGATTTATGGCGATGCCGATCCCGATAAAATTCTCTTCATTTTAAAACAAGTTCAAGAAGCCTACTTAGAATATTCTTTAGAAGAGCGTTTAAATACTCTCAATAAAGGCATCGAGCATATTGATGGCCAATTACCAACATTAGAAGAAAGAGTAGATGGGTTGCAAAGAGAATTGCAACAGTTGCGGGAGCGCTACCAAGTCAATTACCCAGAAGAAACGGCCAGAGATCTTTCTACTCAAGCGCGAACCCTCAGCACTCAACGTATCAATACTCAAGCTCAACTAGAGGAAGCCAAAGCGAATTATGCCAACCTCAAAAAACAACTCGATTCGGGCAATCCCCTCCCCATCTTTCTTAGTAGCATACAAACCCAACAGGCTTATGGCGTACTGATTGCCCAATTACAAACCGTTGAAGCTAAGATTGCTACAGAATCAGCACAATTTAAGGAAGAGAGTCCTCGAATGCAGGTTCTGCGTGAAAGACAAGCGAATTTAAAGCAGACTTTAATTCAAGAAGCCAAGAAAGTTCTGAGCAGTGTAGATGTGAGAATTCGCGATTTAGAAGCACAAGTCGATTATATTCAAACCACCGAACGAGAATTACAAAATCGTTTGGATACCTTTCCGAGGGTTCTGCGGACTTATACCGATCTCGAACGCGAGCTTAGCGTTGCCTCGGAGAGTTTGAAAACATTTTTAGAAAAACGAGAAGGTTTGCAACTCGATGCCTCTCAAAGCGATATTCCTTGGATGTTGATCAAAGAACCCGATATTTGGAAATTTCCCAATGGGGCATTCATGTCATTTAAAGGCGGTAATGCTAAACGTCAAGTCGCGATCGCTTTTATCCTCGCCTCTTTGTTTGGGGTCGGCGTTGGCTTTATCGTGGAAATTCTCCACTCGGTTTACCATACTCCTGAAGAAATCAAAAATGCCACGAAATTAAGATTATTAGGTTCGATTCCAACATTTAAAAAGCTCAAGCGCTACGAGAAGAAACTGGAAAAACTGGCGAGTAAAGCAGGTTCTCTAGTCGTTCCTTCGGATTTTCCCACACCCAATTATTCCCCCGTTTATTTAGAGGCTTTTCGGTCGCTTTACACGAATATAGACCTCCTTGGCACGAGCCGTTCGATTGTCATTGGTTCGGCAACTTCGGGGGATGGAAAATCAACGATCGCCAGACAATTGGCAGAAACGGCCGCCGCGATGGACCGACGGGTTTTATTAGTGGATGCAGACTTGCGCAAACCCCAGTTACATTTGCGTTTGGGATTACAAAATAACCTCGGACTCAGTGATATTTTACAAAGTGACCTGAGTTTAAATGACGTTATTCAACAATTTCCCCTCGAAGAAAATCTCTTTTTCCTCTCTGCCGGACAAACGATTATCGATCCGGTGAAGCTCTTATCATCGGCAAAAATGCAGCATCTCAGCGAACAGTTCCAAGGCTTTTTCGATTTTGTCATTTATAATGTGCCTCCCCTTGTCGGGTTGGCAGACGGTCATATTTTAGCGGCAAAATCCGATGGCATTATTCTTGTGGTGAGTCTGGAAAAGACTAATCGCGGTCTGCTCAATAAGGCGATCGAAAACTTAAAGATTTCTGGGGCTTCGGTTTTAGGTTTTGTTGCCAATAATGTTAACAATTATGTTCCCGTTCCCTATTCTTTACCACGAAATCGCCCTTCCCGCTTTCCGCGTCTGGGACTCCCCAAGAATAATCAGAAAGGATAACCGATAACTGACAACTGATAACTGACTATCCTTTAACTCCACTGCCTGTTTCAGTTGGAATAATATAACGTTGAACGAAAACGAAAAAGAGCAAGGCAGGAGCAATGGCAATGATGGAACCGGCAGCAACTAAACGCCAATTCAAATCCTCTCCTCGAAATAACTTAGACACTCCCAAAGGCAGCGTATAATATTCGGGATCGGTAATGGCAATGAGCGGCCAGAGAAAGTCACTCCAAGAGCCGATAAAGACAAAAATGGCTAATGTAACCAATGCCGGACGCACTGCGGGAATCATGATGTGCCACCATAATCCTAACTCGGTACACCCATCCATGCGAGCCGCTTCTTCGAGTTCTTTCGGCACGCTTTGGAAGGCTTGGCGCAGGAGAAAAATACCAAAGGCAGAGGCGATCGCGGGAAAAATAATTCCTAAATAACTATTCACTAAATTTAAGCGAACAATAATAATATACAACGGGATCATGACAATTTGAAAGGGAATCATGATGGTTGAAACAATCGTCGCAAAAATAAAATCGCGCCCTTTAAATTGCAATCTTGCGAGGGGATAAGCAGCTAAAGAAGAAGAAAGAAGATTGAGAACAACGGTTAAAACAGCAATTAACGTACTATTGAATAAATAGCGACCAAACGGATGATTTTGCCAAACCTCGCGAAAGTTATTTAGTGTAGGTTCGCGGGGAAGCAGTTGTGGTGGAAACCCGAAAATTTGTTCTGTGGGAGATTTGAAAGATGTTCCCAGCAACCACAATAAAGGAAATAACATTAAAGCCGCAAGGATAATTAAAATAAAATAGGTTCGCAAAATCTGCGATCGCGTTTTAGTTTGCATCATTTTTTTATTGATTCTTTCTCCCCTCTTGGGAGGGGCTGGGGGTGGGTTGTTATTG
Organism: Cyanobacteria bacterium P01_E01_bin.42; assembly: GCA_039194995.1. GTDB lineage: Bacteria > Cyanobacteriota > Cyanobacteriia > Cyanobacteriales > Spirulinaceae > CCY15215. The sequence goes on from JBCCVR010000141.1 coordinate 8,055, forward strand.
GTTGTTTGGGTCTTGTTATAATAAAAATGGGGAAGTTTTAATTTTAGAGTGATGTCTCAAACCTTGCAAGCTCAAATCGTTACTCTGCGCGACCTAATCGATCGCTTCGGTTTGACTTTAACGGAAGACGAGGGCTTTTTTCCAGAATGGCGGGAGGATTTGCCGGAGATTGGCGATCGCGATCGCGAACTTCTCGATAAAGTCAAAGCGGGTTATATTAATCTGCTCAATTATCCGCCACTCCTCGAAGATGTGGTAAAAATGGCGATTTTAGACCCGATTTTGTTTATTGCCGATTTCTATATTTCTCCCTTTTATGTTAAAAGCGAAGAGCCGATCGAGATTGCGTCAGAAGATGAAGGGGTAATGATTAAAGGCAAAATCGATACGTTGGTGTTGAAAGAACAATTCTGGGTAACTGCGATCGAGTCTAAAAAAGCTGCATTTTCGATTGAAGAGGCACTCCCGCAAATTTTAACTTATATGTTAGCCAGTCCTCATCCAGAACGTCCGAGTTTTGGAATGATAACGACGGGAGGAACATTCGTTTTTATTAAATTAGTTCGGGGTGAAATCAATCGTTATGCAACATCCGATCTATTTAGCGTTCGCAACCGAGGAAATGAGTTATACGATGTTTTGCAAATTTTGAAACGCTTGAGTCAGGTGGAATATTAATGGAGAAAAGCGATCGCGCGATTGCCGATCGCTTTTCCCTTGAATGGTTTTTAAAATTTGCAACCCGAAGCGCACCAAATATGTAATAACTTGATGCGCTATGGTTAACCTAATTGCGATCGCGAGCTAGTTGCGAGCTTCACCACGTTGCTTATTTTTAAGTGCGACTCCAAAACCAGCCGCTACCAAGAGACTAAGAATCCCCGTTGGTTCCGGTACTGTCTCCTGAACTGGTGTTCCATCAAGGGTAATTTCATGGAGAAGAAAGTTCCCATTATTGGGGAATCCCGGCCCTGAGTTTCCTCCTGATATTGCCGGATCCTCTAGAGCTTCAAGTCTGAGGCCTGTGATATTGTTTACACCTGTTGAGAAATTAAGGGTGTAAGTACCTGTATTGGGAATTGTTCCGCCAGCAAGAATACTATCATCTGGCAATATATCGAAGGTCATGCCGCTAGGCCCGCTAATAATTGGATTGTCGAGTACGATCCAATTTGCATCAACATCTCCGTTGACATCAAAGCCATCTGCAAAAGTATCTCGATCGTCGGTGGTTACGGACAAGCGGAAGCGTCCCAACAAATGTTGGGGATTGGAATGCAAAAAATACATCGAAATTTCGAGATCTCCTGCCGCTACATTAGATTCCGTTTCCCAAACAGCAGTCTGACTTGTTGAATTCGCACCATCGACAATAGCCCAAGCGCTCAGATCGCTGAAATCGCCATCAACTGCTAGATTTGGAATAAATGGCCCGCCACCGATTTGTTGGGAAAAAGTTGCCGTACCATTCTGAAGTTGGATGGTAACAGCATTAGCATTCTTCGGCAGGAGAGCGATTAGAGAAACAAAAGAGAAGAACCCAAGAGATTTAGAGAAAAGTTCAAGTTTTTTCATTTTTACCTCGTTAAAAACCCCAAAAAACAAAAAAGCAGCACATCTGTGAAAGTAAACATTATTGTTGCTTTACGTTTTTAGTAATACAAAAAATATTAGCTTAAAATTGTAAATGTTTGGTTTTTTTTAAATTTTCTTAATTTTTAGATGTATTTTGTGATAATACAATACAAAGATGGAACTTAAAATATTGAGGAAAATAATTTTTAAATAATATGCTTCTGAAAATAGTTAAAATTAAATTCATTTATGGTCATACTTTTTACTAGAACAAAGTCACTTTGTCTCCTTCCCTTTGCAGTCGCGATCGCCGCCCCTGCTAGCAAACCCTCCACTCGAAAACCGTTCGCGGTTATACAGATGCTTGTTAGGGGGGGTACCGCTTCTGATAGACTTTTCCTTGGGATGAAGGCATTGCGCCCGAGCACCCCGCAACATTTAAAAAAAGAGGATAGTTCCGTGGAAAGTACGCTCGGATTAGAGATTATTGAAGTTGTCGAACAAGCTGCCCTTGCTTCGGCCAAATGGATGGGGAAAGGCGAAAAGGATACCGCCGATGAAGTAGCTGTAGAAGCCATGCGCGAACGCATGAACAAAATTCATATGCGAGGACGCATCGTCATCGGAGAAGGGGAACGAGATGACGCACCCATGCTCTTCATTGGCGAAGAAGTGGGGATTTGCACCCAAGAAAATGCAAAAGACTATTGCAATCCCGATGAATTGGTAGAAATCGATATTGCCGTCGATCCTTGCGAAGGAACTAACCTCGTTGCTTACGGGCAAAATGGTTCTATGGCGGTTTTAGCGATTTCTGAAAAAGGGGGACTCTTTGCCGCACCCGACTTCTACATGAAGAAATTAGCCGCACCTCCCGCCGCGAAGAATCACGTCGATATCAACAAAACCCCCACTCAAAACCTGCAAATTCTTGCCGATTGTTTGGATCGCACCATTGAAGAATTAGTCGTGATCGTGATGGATCGCTCTCGTCACAAAGGCTTAATTTCAGAAATCCGTGAAGCTGGCGCGCGGGTACGCCTGATCAGTGATGGTGATGTATCTGCGGCGATTTCCTGTGCCTTTGCCGGAACCAACGTTCACGCGCTTATGGGGATTGGTGCCGCTCCTGAAGGTGTAATTTCTGCCGCCGCGATGCGCTGTTTGGGCGGTCACTTCCAAGGACAATTAATTTACGATCCCGAAATTGTCAAAACCGGACTCATTGGGGAAAGCAAAGAAAGCAATCTTGCTCGTCTCAGCGAAATGGGCATTACCGATCCCGATCGCGTTTACAATGCCGAAGAATTGGCTAATGGCGAAACCGTTCTCTTTGCCGCTTGCGGAATTACCCCCGGAACGTTGATGAATGGCGTGCGTTTCTTCCATAATGGCGCTCGTACCCAGAGTTTAGTCATTTCCAGCCAGTCTCAAACCGCTCGCTTTGTCGATACGATCCATATGTTCGATCGCCCCAAATATCTGGAATTGACCTAATTAAACGAGGTAAAGGACGATCGGCGATCGATTGCCCTTTACCGACTTCCAACCCAGATCCACCCAGACCAGACCAGACCCACCCCCCAGCCCCCTCCCAAGAGGGGGAGTGCAAGAGGGGGTAATAAGGGGAGAGCGAGGAAGAAAAAACCAACACTCCGGCTTCGCGGCTGCTGAGCTTGTCGAAGTACAGTGCAGGCAACCAATAACTAATAACCATTAAGTATTGTGTAGTAAATGATAAATTTAGCCAACGAAACCCTGAAAATAAGGCAGATAGAGGCAAAGAAATTTTAAGAAGCATTTATGAATATTGCAGTTGTCGGCTTGAGCCACAAAACCGCCCCCGTTGAAGTTCGCGAAAAAGTCAGCATTCCCGAAGCTCAACTCGAACAAGCGATCGCTCATATAAAAACTTATCCCCATATCGAAGAAGTTGCCATTCTCAGCACTTGCAACCGTCTCGAAATCTATTTTATTGCCAGCGAAAGCGAACCCGGAGTCGTGGAAGTAACTCAGTTTCTTGCAGAAATTAGCCAAATTATCATGCCTCGGTTGCGCCGCCATCTCTTCGTGCTTCTCCACGAAGATGCCATGCGTCATTTAATGTGGGTGGCGGGCGGATTGGATAGTTTGGTCTTAGGCGAAGGACAAATTTTAGCGCAAGTGAAAGCAACCCACAAACTGGCGCAAAAACATAAAGGATTGGGTAGATTGCTCGATCGCCTCTTCAAACAGGCGATCGCAGCAGGAAAGAGAGTCCGCAGCGAAACTAATATCGGCACCGGAGCCGTTTCGATTTCCTCGGCGGCGGTGGAATTGGTGAAAATCAAAGCCGAAGACCTGACAGATAAGCGCATTACTATTGTTGGGGCGGGAAAAATGGCGCAATTGCTGGTTAAGCATTTGCTCTCGAAGAAGGCAGAAAACATCACCATTGTCAACCGCTCTCAAAAGCGATCGCAGAGTCTCGCCAAACAGTTCCCCGAGGCTAATTTAATCTTGCGTCCTTTGGAGGAAATGATGGACGCGATCGCCGATTCCGATATCGCGTTTACCAGTACCGGAGCAACTCAACCCATTTTGAATCGCGCTCAATTAGAGGAACATCTTACCCCAGACCAAGCGTTAATGCTGGTTGATATTTCGGTGCCCCTCAATGTCGATGCCGATGTGAAAGATTTGAGCGGCATTCAACTGTATAACGTAGACGATCTCAAAGCCGTCGTCGCCCAAAATACAGCCCAACGCCGCAAAATGGCACAAGAGGCGGAAAAATTACTGGAAGAAGAAGTGGTGGCTTATGAAGTCTGGCGGCGATCGCTAGAAACAGTTCCCACGATTAACTGTCTGCGTCGCAAAGTTGAAGATATTCGCGAACAAGAACTCGAAAAAGCCCTCTCTCGCTTGGGAACGGAATTCGCCGACAAGCACCAAGAGACGATTGAGGCGCCCACTCGGGGCATTGTTAACAAAATTCTCCACGATCCCATGGTACAACTGCGCGCCCAACAGGATATTGAGGCTCGCCGCCGCGCCATTCAATCCTTACACTTACTGTTTAATCTCGACACGGGAGAACAGTACGGCTAAGTATAGCTTGCTAATTAGGACGCTTCTTCTCTCTGTGTCCCTCTGTGTCTCTGTGGTTCAAATTCTTCACGTCCTACTATATACCCGTGCAATCAAAAAAACCGCCGCAAAACGCAAAACGCGATCGCGGCGGTTTATTAATTTTTGTTTCTTTTCATTCACCCGCTAAGAAGGCGATAGACTCGGCTTCTTGCCAGAGTTTGAACAGGAAGAATTCAGCGCGATCGCTCATGGTCGTGACAAAAATCCCTTCTTCGCTACCGGGATCGGCAACCAACCAAGTTCCGTTCAAGCAAACTTCGATATATTCCGCATCGCAAACCGCTAAAGAGAGCGCGTTGGGGTTTTCCCGCGTCGCCAAGGCTTCCAATTCTTGTAAATGGGGCAGATCGGCAGGGAGTAAGAAAGAAGCCGTACTTGGCTCGACAAACAAGGGAGTTGCCGATCGCAAAGCCAAGGTCACTCGCGTAGCGACCCAATTTTCCATCGGTTGAGTCAAATGCTCTAAGCAGAATCCGTTTTCCGTGTATGTCAGTTTCAACATGGGTTCTGTTTTCGATCGTGTTTCCCGGTTGCTGGGGGGATCTAGTGCGATCGCCCCCGATTTTTCACAGACTTACTAAAGGTTTACTTCGAGTTGTTTTCCCGCCAAAACTCTTCGGCAAAAGCAACGGTAGGGTGCATTGGTGCTTTGGGTTTTTGGCGTAGGGGCATTCCTGCTTCTCGCGGCGTGCGCGCGCCTTTTTTAGAGTTACACCTTTCGCAAGCAGTAACTACGTTATCCCAAACGTGTTTTCCGCCCCTTGAACGAGGAATGACGTGATCTAAGGTCAAATTGTGCTTGCTGCCGCAGTATTGACAAGTGTGTTTGTCTCGTCGCAGGACTTCTCGCCGATTGACCGCAGGCACTCTCCAAACCCGTTCGTTTTGCGCCATTGTCAAGCGGATGTGCGCCGGAACTTGCAATTTGACACTAGGAGAGCGGATTTCCCAAGAGCGATCGCTAAACAGATCCACGGGTTCCGCTTTTCCCGTTACCAATAGGGCGATCGCCCGCCGAATGTTAATCCGGCTCAAAGGCAAGTAGTTTTTAGAAAAGACGACCACCGATCGACTCAAAGTTTCTGTTATTGCGCTCACGGCTTTACTCCTTTTACTGCCGTTTTCAGTGGAGTCCCCAAAACGTAAAATCCCCCGCTTCTTCAGGACTCGGAAGCGGGGGGTACAAACCTCGGTAGTTTTGTATTTATTGGGGTACTGTTGGCTTTAGCCTGTACCCCCCGCTTTTTGGTTTTGGATTTAATCCGACGAATAATCCTTCGAATAATCCTTCGCGTTCGCTTTCACTTTCATGCCGATAATTATTAATCTGGCAGGCTATTTCGCTCAAACTCTTATTAATCGAGGCTTGGCGAAGGGGTAAACCGAGAAAGCGATCGAGGGTTTTTGAGGGATCTGCGCTCATCGATACAATCGTATCATCTAGGAGCATCCTGTTATCTCCTGCATCTCCCTGCATTTGTACTCCCTGCATTTCTGCTCTCTGCATTTCTGCGCCCTGCATGTCTCCGCCCGTGCCTGCGATCGCGAGATACCCTAATATTCCCAATATTAAGGTTTGTTGTTCTCGCTCTCGCGCCGCAATATGCCAATTTTCTTGGCAGGTTGCGATCGCTTTGAGAGTCAATAGGGATGAGAGAAGATTCACGGAGTCCTCCTAGACATGGTGTTTGTTACGATTTGCGAATTGGTAAAAAGGGGTTGTCAAAACCCATCTCCTACATACTACACTTGTAATATCAATCTGTCCACTATTTTTGGAGGAAATTTTTTCGATGCGTACCTTAACTCGTACTCGGACATCAACAACCGACATGGAAGTCACCAGCATTCGTTTAGAAAGAGAACTGAAGGAGAAGCTGAAAGACCTGTCGGGCAACACGGGTTATCAAGCATTGATCAGAGATATCCTTTGGAACTACGTCCAACAAAAATCCGGCGATTATCGACCGACGTTTTCCAAAACCGATATTCGAGCCAGTTTCGAGGCGATCGCCCAAAAAGACGAATGCTGCGTCCTTACCGGCAAGACGATACCCGAACATGCCCCCATGTTTCTCGCGCTAACCACTCACGGCGATCTCGTGCCGCTAAGCGTGGAAAGTTTATCCGCCGCTTAGCATTATCAGGGGCGGGGGCACTCATTGGCAATACCCCGCCCTTCTCAATGAACAATTATCAATTATCAGTTATCAATGGGGTGCGATCGCGTTCCCTGTACTTATATTTATTCTCCGTCATTCCGTCGAATCAAGTAGCGAATCTCTTCGAGTAAAACATTAAATCGTTCGTCGCTTTCGGCTTGACGCTGTTTCCCTAATTCTATTTCTTCTTTCATTAATTCTGTATCTCGTTGCTGTTGAGCAGCAACTTGTAATAATGCTTGTGCGGTTATTCTCAAACCATCAATACTATCTTTAACTTCACTGATACTCTCTTTAACTTCACTAACACTAGAAGTTAGTTCGTTTACTCTTGATGCTAATTCGTCAAGCATTTTATCCGTCCAACGTTGTACAGCCATCTGTTTTCGTTCTCCTACAGTTTGAATTCAATTCTATTGTACCATGCGATCGCTTTTTGGAAGGTGCGATCGTCGTAAGAAAATTAGAAGTTAAGTTATGTTAGATGTTATTTTCTATTCTCGCGATCGCCAATCTAGTCAATATGTAGAATTGTCTGAGGATGTTTATGAATGGTTGGCGCGATCGCAGTTTTCTAAAATTGGCGAGTCTAGCAATCGCGTTTTTCTCGTGGATGGAGAGGAGGAATGCGTCCCGGTTGTGGAGTTGGATCGCGAAAATCGCCAACACCTGCGGTTATTCTTTTTGGAAGCAGTTGCAGAGGAAAGCGATAAGGTTTTAACTCAATTGGATCGCGTGCTTTCTAAGGACACGTATCGACAGTTTACCTATCGTTTGGAGAAGTTACAGGAGTTGCGGAAATGCGTGGAAAATGAACATTATCTCTATTTTCAGCGTTTTTGAGGAAGGCGATCGCTTAATCTGGTAATACTTCTCGTTTCATTTCTTCGAGAGAAAGTGTTTTCCCTTGTTTGAATTCGTTTCTGGCGTTTTGAATGATTTCTAAAAAGTCGGGATTTGTTGATAAATAGAAATCTTCAAGATCGATATTTTCGAGGGAAACAACGGCGGCGATCGCTTTTCCATTTAAAGTTAAAATTGTTGTTTCCTGACCCAATTCTTCAGCGTAATGGGATAAAGGATTCGATGCTGTGGATAGTTCAATTTTTTTCATTTAAGTCTACCTCTCGGCCTCCTATGATAAAAGTGTTACCCTCTTTGTAACCAACGGCTAAGATATGAACAATATTGGGTTCATCCTCAACCACTTCGTAAAAAACTCGTAAATAACCAATCCGTAATTCCCAAGGTGCAATTCGATTGGGGCGAAGTTTTTTGCGATTTCGGGTTTCAACGAGAGGTTCGTAAACCAATTGTTGTGCGATCGCATCAATAACTATCGCTCGTTCTCTTGCCGATAAGTCCTTGAGTTGTTGTTTGACAGATTCCGCAAATGCGATTTCATAAGACATTCTTCTATTATACGCGATCGCTCTTCCCTAATTCGATAAGATTCAGCAATGAAACTTCCAGAGGCAATGATTGTGTTGGTGAAGGAATTGGTACGGGTGTTGGCGAAGGAGTAAAAGGAGTAAATGGTTGATCGGGGGGAATAAACGTCGCTGTTTCTACTGCTCCGGGAGTCCCCAAAGACTTTGCTTCCTGACCATTTATAGAAATAAGAACTCCCCCTGCATTCCCAGCAACCATCGTAATTTTTTCTTTTGCCTGCCAAACTTTTTGCTCTCCGCTCGCGAGAGTTCCTTGATAGAGAACTTTCCCATCAGCAATAACTTTTAACCAACAATCATCAATCAAAGTTATTGAAATTAATACTGATGTATTTCATAATTCTCAATAGTTGGTGGAATACTCGGCGAGGATGTGGAAGAAAAAGAATTAGACAGAAATATCGTACTATAAATCCATATTCCACATCCTGCAACTAATATAAAAACAAGAAAAAGTAATAAATGTAATGAATTTGAAGGAATCAAGAATTTACTTTTCTTTTTCTGAATTTTTTCTACCTCTGAGTATTGGGGTATAAAACAATTTACACCAGCAATTTGAATAATACTATTTCCTTTCCCAATTTTTTCAAAATAGTTCCGTGCTGTTTCTGAATTTTCTCGGATCAAATTCATCATTCCTTTTGTATAACTCAATAACTGATTAAAATCTGACAAAGGAATTTTAATAGTCTCTACAATCTCAGAAATCCGAATGATATCATCTCGATCGCTTTCATCCTGATAAGTCTTTGATAATTCCAAAGCTAACTCTCTCGCTGCCTTTTCGGGTTGAGAATATGCCAAAGCCGTCCATCTCTGCGCTTGGGCAAAATCTCGCAAATCGCGATCCGCAGTATCCAGCAATAGAGTTCTTCTCCCACCTCCTCGCACAACCCCGACAGCAAAAAATCATTGACGGCAACCCAAGGAATATCTAGCACCTCTCCCTTCGTATCGCAGCGAAAATTTGCCCACAGACATTGCAATAAATCGGGAGTCAATGCCAAAGGAAAAGCCGCATGATAAGCAAAAATTAGATGTTGTTTGCCAAAACGCCGCTCAAATGTTTGCAAGCGTTTCTCGATGGGTTTGCGATGAGTGTCGAGTTTCATAGATATCTGAGAACGAGAGGTAGGTTAACATGGAATTGGCGAATTTTGAGAAGAGCGAACAATGCTGCTAAAAGATGCAATTTTGAACAACGTAGACCAACTCCCGATCGCATTACAAGAAGAAGTGCTACACTATTCAGAATATTTGCTGAGTCGTCACCGGAAGGAAAATGTCCCCAAGGGACGAAAAAAACGCGGGGCTTTAGGCGCTCTCAAGGGTAAAATCTGGATGGCAGATGATTTTGACGAACCCTTAGAAGAAATGAAAGAGTATATGTAGCTCGGTACGAATAAAATGACACAACTGCTACTCGATACTCATATTTTTATCTGGTACTCAACAGACGATCCTAAACTCGGTTCTGCACTATCCAATCATTTGGAGGATTCAGATAACGCGCTTTTTCTAAGTATTGCCAGTCTTTGGGAGATTGCTATCAAACTGAATATTGGCAAGTTAAATTTAGGGTGTCCTTTTCCAGAGCTTTGTATATTTTGCACTGACGCGGACATTACAATCTTACCGATCGCGCAAGCAGATTTAGAATTCTATCTGGGTTTACCCCTTCACCATCGCGATCCCTTCGATCGCTTAATTATTTCCCAGGCTATAACTCGATCGCTAACGGTTGTCAGTCGGGATGCAATGTTTGCTGCTTATTCCGTCGATCGGTTGTGGCTGTAAGTCATGTTAACGCCATCTTCCTCGCAAAGCATCAATAGCACTCTGAAATCCTTGGCGATCGCACTCAAACATCGGTACAATTTTAGCAATCTCCTCGGCTGTCGTCCCCAACCAGCGATCGCGAGGCATAGGGTTTAACCAAGCCATATAACGCACCTCTGGCTTTAATTCCAGTACAAAAGCAGTCGTAAGCTTCACCCTATTCTGATTATACCCTCCCCTCGCCGCCCCGCCATCACTGACGATTAGGGCGACCGTCCATTGAGAGCAGTTTTTAAAAACTGATGCGATCGCCTCAAAATCTTGGTGATAGGGGTTGCGATAAAGATATTTTACCGGACAATTGTGGAAATAATACGTCTCCAATTTACCCAAGCGCCCCGCGTGTAATGCTGTTTCTACCAATCGGTTACAGAGGGAATGAAACGCCACCATAGACCCCTCGCGATCGACCAATAATAATAGTTCAACTCGATTCGTCCGACGGGGAATTAAAACGGGTTCTAATAAAAATCCATCCCGTCCGATTTTCTCTGCCGTTGCGGTAACATCTAACTCAATTTTACGCCCTTCTCGTACCGGACAGCGTAAATAGCGCCAACTTTGTTTCATTTGTCGTTGCGTCAACGGATAAGCAGCAGTGGAGAAGAAAAAACGCTTTTGTGCATTGGTTTTCTCGCGATTAACTGTACGTTCCATTGTTTGGGCAATTTGAATTTTATCCTCAACTGCTTCGGTGAGAATCTTTGATAAAGTCGTCTGAGTTTGCACCTTCATTAAGCGATCCAAAGGAGAAGAATTCACTTCCTTATCTTGGCCTAATTTTCTCGCGATCCAACCTGCCAGTAACCAACTTCCTCCTAAAATTGATAAGGCGAGAACAACTAAGATCGGTAAATTGCGATCGCGATTGGGAATTTCTGTCTCGATGGGTTGCAGTTGCGTATTGGGGTCTGTTTCTTCTGGTTGCTCTGGCGTTTCTTCCGGCTGCGTCGGTTGCGTATTTTGGTTAAATAATCGCTGTTCCTTCCAATCCCTTGCAGGAGGACTCATCCATAATAAGACGATCGAGATCGCTGCCATTCCTCCAGAAAACCAAGGCAGAAGCGATTGCCGTTTCTTCCTCTTTCTAGAAACTGCGCGATCTCGTTACTGAAAAACGAGCCTACAGGAGCGCACAGATTTCCACTCCGTTAGAATACCATTTTCAAGTCAATCAGTCAAGCAAAAATTGCCTTATTTGAGAACATTTTTCTAAGCGATCGCCAGCAATCTATCCCTCTTTTGTCACTCTAGGCAGAAGAAAATAAGAAATCAGGGGCGCTAGAGAGAGGAAAGAGGGATATAGCAAGTCCATTTGAGTTGTGAATGCAGATAAAGATGATAAAATAGAAAAGAAGAGAGCCAGAAAAAATCAATGGATGAGAGCAAAAACTTAACAGAAAAACAAATTGAACGTTTAATCGACTTTGTAGACAGCAATCGTGATCCAAGAGAAATGAAGAGGGCATTATTAGAAATCTATTTAATTGAAGAATATGATGTTGTGTTTGAGGCGAAAGAAAGTTATTATCAAATTTACAGAAAAGCCAAAATAACAAGACAAAAAGCAGAGAAAGTGAATCCCAAAAAAGACGAGGAAAAAGTCAAACAAAGAAATCAAGAAATCAAGGAA
>JBCCVR010000142.1:0-19700 GCA_039194995.1 Cyanobacteria bacterium P01_E01_bin.42
GATCGATTTTGGTTTCCGAGATCGTGCGATCGCTCAAATCGCTACCGGAAATTTACGATGTTGCGATCGCCTCACCCGCGCAAAATGTGATTCTCGAAGCGTGGGAATGGGCGAATTGCGGGAGCATTGCCGTCACTTTTTTAAGTAAAATTTAAGGAAAAGTAACCTTCTATCGTCAAGAAAGTCTTGCCTCTCAAAGACTCTAGACGTTTCCTCTTTGGACTCATAAGCCCAAGGTCGGCAGTTCAAATCTGCCCCGAGCCATTATTAAACCTAAGTTGCGTCTATCATCAAATAAAACATTTCCCGAAAGTTGGGAACATCGGGATGTTGTTGGATGATACAAAAAAGTGGGGGAAAAACGGGGAAAGATTTTCAGTCCAAATTGGATCGGGTTAACGAAGGGCTGGACAAGGTTAAAGTTCGTAAGAAAAGCGCTCGCCTTTACCTTCGCGCAATTCTTCCTCTACCTGTACTACTTTCACCACTTGCCTTCCGACCGTCCGATCTCGTTGGAATTGCTCCGAGAAACCGCGATCGCAAATTCCAAGCCAGAAACCCACAAGCGTCAAAAATTCTGCAAGGCATTTGGAGCGCTGACAAGATTTGCTGGAGTGCAAGGCTTCACGGGGTGACCAGAGTTTCATGGATTCAACCCAAAGAAATCCATATAATCCTATCCAAAAATCACTATGCCGAGAAACAGAGCGATGCTTTTCTGTGGGTCGAGAAATGTAATCAGATGTTTTAATTTGACGACAAGAAAATCCGGAAAAAGTTGCTAAAGTATAAGCAATAGTAATCAAGAAGTGCATTGCATAACTCTTGTTTTCTGTCAATGCGTAAGTTATGGCGAGTTAATTAACGGACTGCGAAAATTATATGCTAAATTTCGCGACAAACACGGCTTAATTCATTTAAGCTATACAACGAGCGTTTATCTTTGCGATTAAGGTTTGTTTGAGTGCGATCGCTTGCTTTTTTTGTAAGTGAAGAGATACGATCGCCGAACGGAGAAAATATTTAGCGATCGCATTAATTATGCCAAGAAAATCCTACAATGAGATAAAAAATCTTCTCATCTTTTTTACAATTCTTAAAGTCATTACAAAAGATTAAAATGTTTTTTTGAGGGATGAGTAATGCTAAGATGCACCTGTCTCCAAACAAGCCAAAGAAGTAAGAAAAAGGTGTATCAATAACCATTAAGAAATTTATGAATCAAGAAGTGTACGGCTTCAGAAAGTTTGTGGAGACAGCCAACACATCATCAAAGGTCAAAACGAAAAGTGAAAGAAAAAATCATCAAAAGCCTGCAAATTTTATTGATGGCTTTTGTCCTCATGTTGACTGCGATCGGGATGCCAGCATTTCCCAACACTAATTCTAAGGTCGCTTTGGGTGCAATTGAGGTAGCGATCGCGGATCCCACAATAGCAACCAGCAGCAATGCAATTGTTTGGACGGATTGGACAGAGGTAAGTGCTGATGCAAAAATCGTAACGGGTGCAATTATAAAAGGCTTCCACGAGATCGCCGTTACCTCGACAGCAGATCCGACCCATAATTTTGTTCAAACGGACGGAGGAACCGACTACTGGAAGCCGGCAGATCCCTATCTCAGTGCAGAGGTTAAAAATGCTCCTTCTACTCCCGATATTGTCACCCTCAATACAGGAGGAGTCGTAACGATTGCTTTTTCCGAACCCGTTCGAGATCCATTGATTGCTTTAGTCAGTTGGAATTCCGGCTCTGTCAAATTCAGCGCTCCTATTGAAGTTTTGAGCGACGGGAAGAAAGGATATTGGGGGACGGGAACTGCTGTTTTAAATAGTGACAAAAATGGCTTTTCTCTTCAAGGAGATTTACATGGTGTTATCCGTTTACCCGGAGTCTACGAATCATTTAGTTTTACCCATCCTTCTGAAAATTGGCATGGTTTTACAATTGGAATTTCTGGCATTGCCGAAGTCTACAATGATGTTGTAAATCTCGATTCCGTCGAGAATTCTTCCAAAAAGCAAGCTGTCAAAGTCACTCTCCCTGCTGGAGAGTATACAGTTAGCGTCATCAATAAAGAAGATGGCGGTGCTTACGACGCTTGGACGAAAAATTCCAGAGTTCAGGGTTGTGATGAAAGCGGTCAGAATTGTACCAAAGGCTGGGAACACAAATATTTCTACCAACTTGGAGATGCCAAGCGAGTGAAAATCAAAGGCACCGGACGCTATGAAACTCCTGCTTTAGCTATCGAGAATTTACCAGACGATGTAACTTTTACTCTTGAGGAAGAAACTGAAGCAATTTTCTATCTCCAAGATAAAAAGGATGCCTCAAATAATCAAGGTGGTGTATCTTTAAAAATTGTCGGTAAAAACTAGATAGACCGATAACTTTAGCACAAAAAAGCAAGCGATCGCATTGAATCGCTTGCTTTTTTTAAGTTAAGAAGTGCGATCTCCGAACAGAGAAGAGGAGCGGAGATCGCATTAATTTCGCCCAAAAAATTCTGCGATGAGATAAAAATTCCTCTCATCTTTTTTACAATTCTTAAAGTCATTACAAAAGATTAAAATGTTTTTTTGAGGGGTGAGTGATGCTAAGATTCACCTGTCTCCAAACAAGCCAAAGAATTTAGAAAAAGGTGTATCGATAACCATTAAGAAATTTATGAATCAAGAAGTGTACGGCTTCAGAAAATTTGTGGAGACAGCCAACACATCATCGAAGGTTAAAACGAAAAGTGAAAGAAAAAATTATCAAAAGCCTGCAAATTTTATTGATGGCTTTTGTCCTCATGTTAACTGCGATCGGGATGCCAGCACTTCCCGGAATCGATTCCGGGGTTGCCTTCGCTCAAACCGGAAGCACCGCAAAAGAAATCTCTTGGACGGATTGGAGAGATCCATATAATGGCGGCCGCGACCTTCAAACCCCCTACCTTGAAATGACAGGTATACTCACTAGAGACTCCCGCGAGATTACCGTAACGGCAAAAGCTAAACAGTACCATTCGCTATTCGCCGATCGGTGGCTAAATGACTTGGGCATTGTGACATCGAAGCCTCCCACGCATATAGTTGGTGCAGAGGTGAAAAATCTTCCCACTTTCACCTACGCTCCCAGAATGGGTCTAACAGGGGCGAATTCTGGAATAACCATTACCTTTTCCGAACCCGTTCAGGATCCGCTCTTGGTCATCAAGAATTGGTTTCCTAAGGACTATGGAAGCATCAGCGACAGCAGTGGGACAGGCATTCTCATTGAAATTGTGAATCAAGGACCGACCCTTCCCCAATACACGGCACAGGTTGTTCTCAATGACACAAAAGATGGTTTTCTTGTCAAGGGAAGTAGTGACAGAAGAGATGTTTTTCCTACCTACCAGAGTGGCGTTGCGAATGCTGTTATTCGCGTACCGGGAGTCTACAAATCATTTGACTTTAACAATACCAGAATACACAATGATGCTTATCAGGGGGGAATATTTACAGTTGGGGTTGCAGATATTGTAGAAGTTTACAATGATATCGTAAACATCGATTCCGTCACCAACTCGTCCAAGGCGCAAGCTGTCAAAGTCACGCTCCCTGCTGGAAACTATACGATTAGTGTCGTCGGTAAAAAAGATGGTGGCACTTATGACGCTTGGACAAAGAATACTAAAGTCAAAGGCTGCGACGGAAATGGGAAAAACTGTACCCAAGGTTGGGAACACAAATATCTCTACCAGTTAGGAGCGGGCAAGAAAGTTAAAATCAAAGGAACCGGACGTTATGAAACCCCGGCATTGGCTCTAGCAAATTTACCTGATGATGTAACTTTCACTCTTACTGAACCAACCGAAGCAATTTTCTATCTCAAAGATACAAACGATGCTTCGAATAATCAAGGTGGCTTATCTTTGCATATTGTCGGTAAAGAGTAGGTAAATTCCCAATTTTAGGAATCAGAAGTGGCAGGCGATCGCAATAAATCGCCTGCTTTTTTCATCAAGCGATCGGTTTAAACAATCTGTTGAAGATCGATCGCGGTTTGATTTAAGTTCTCGGTTTCCTGTCGGGTTTGACCGATTCCCATTGCCGTTTCTCTCACGCCGCGATCGATCGCATCAACGGCATCGATCGCCACTTGAATAGCGGAGACTTGTTGGCGAACATTCATGGCAATTTGTTGATTATTCACCACCACATCATTGACAGCATTTTTGACTTCTGTAAAGGCAAGATCCGTAGATCGGGCGATATTTACCCCTTCTTCTACTGCCAGATCGCCTTCTGTTGCCACTCGAACCGCCTGCTTGATTTCTTTGTTAATACTCGTGACGATATCATTAATGCGATCGGTCGATTCTTTGCTTTGGTCGGCTAGTTTCCGAATTTCCCCAGCAACCACAGAAAAACCCTTGCCATATTCTCCAGCATGAACGGCTTCCACTGAAGCATTTAAGGCTAAAAGATTGGTTTGATTGGCAATTTCAGAGACCAATTGAGAGATTTTCCGAATTTCATTGGTTTGTTGGTTTAAAGTATTAATTTGTTTGGCGATCGCATTCATTGTGCTACGGACTTCCGACATTTTGAGAATATTTTCTTCAACGGAGTGATTGCCACTTTCTGTCATCATCAATGCTTTTTGAGCAGAAATTACAGAAGATTTGGCTTGTTCTTCTGACTGACGAGAAGAGATGCCTAAGTCGTCCATAACGGTTTTAGTTTTATTCGTAAATGTCGATTGGTTTCCGGCAATATTTTCTTGGTTGAGCATTGTCGTGACAATCTCTTGACAAGCACTGGAAACGCGATCGCTGAACTGTTTGAGGAGATTGCCGAGTTGCTGAATTTTCACGATCCCAATGGCTAAAGCAATCATCAGAGAGAGAAGAATCACCGAACTCGCCACCCATTTAAAATTAGTCACGGGTTGAAAAACGATCGCTTTGGGAATCGTATAAATAATTTTTAAGGAGTCTCCCGTATCTGCATTGAGAACTACCGTATCAAAACTAATTAATCGTTCGCTACCGCGATCGATATAATCGCGATCGTTATTTAAAATTGTATCGGCGATCGCTTGGGGATAATCTTGGGTAATATTATCATTCCGTTCGAGATCGAATCCCCATTCTTTGTTAGAATTGTGATGATAGATATAATATCCATCCTGATTAATCGCGAAAACTTCTGAATTATTCTCTCGAGTTTCAGTTCGTAAAAAATTAATTAATTGTTTTGCCGACACATTAGCAATGATTAAACCCTGACGATTACCCGCAGTATCAAAAATTGGAGTTGCATAGCGAATGACTAATTTATAAGGATACTCAATAACACCGCGTTCTTGATTGAGATCGACAGGACTTGCATAGATTTCCCCAGCAGATAGCTGCATAGTTTCCTGAAAATAGGGGCGATCGGCTTTATTTTGCAATTGCGATTTAGGAATGGTTTTAATTTGATTATCTTCCAAATCAACTCTCACTAATTCTATTCCGTTTTCATCAATATAACGAAAGCTCAAATAGTAGGATTTTGCTGCTAATTTTGAAGCAAAAGTATTATTTAAACGTTCTTCCCATTGCGCTAAAGTTGAATTGCTTTGAGGATCGATTCCTTCATTTTCTTCAGCGCGAATAATTCCTTGGA
Organism: Cyanobacteria bacterium P01_E01_bin.42; assembly: GCA_039194995.1. GTDB lineage: Bacteria > Cyanobacteriota > Cyanobacteriia > Cyanobacteriales > Spirulinaceae > CCY15215. The sequence continues at coordinate 5,646 of JBCCVR010000142.1, forward strand.
TAGAGGGCACATCAATTAAAAATTGAACGTCATCTTGGATTCCTTCTAAAAATGCCGTCACTTTCTCTTTTCGTTCGGATGTGCGACTTTGTTCTTGTAAAATTGCAACTTTTGAGAGAGCATTTGTTGATGAATAAATACCGTAAATACCGACAATTAATACAGGAATTGAAGTACTTCCGATCAATAAAATCAATAACTGATTCTTGATTGTAAAAAAGATATCTTTTAACATTAGTGCTTGTTAAAATTGGTGTGTTTTCCGGGAGAGGAATAAAAATATTACTGACTTAACCACGCGATCGCACTCCTGATCCATTCTTCGGGAGACGGATTTTTCAACAGCTGCGCGTCAGCACTCAAAACCGACAGAGCTTGTTGAATCTCCTCATTTTCATATCCTAATGCAAGGAGAGTCATTTCGACATCTTCTTGAATTTCCGAAGAAGGACCGGTAGAAGTAGTAGAAAGAGAAATCCCTGATGCTTGCCGCCATTGTGCCAGTTTCGTTTTTAATTCTAACGCGATACGTTCGGCGGTTTTTTTGCCAACGCCCGGGGTTTTCGCCAAAGTCCGAATATTTTCTGTTACAATCGCCTGCACCAAATCCGTTAAGCCGAGGGTGTCGATTAAAGCAACAGCCAATTGTGCCCCAATGCCACTCACTCCTATTAATTGACGAAATAAATCTCGTTCGGCAGCAGTAGAAAACCCGTATAAAATGATATTATCTTCCCGAACCTGTTGATGGGTGAAAATCTGGACGGTTTCTTCCGTCCCGATGGAAAGTTGTCGCGACAAACGGGAGGGAATTTGAATTTCATAGCCAATTCCGTTCGTTTCTATAATTAAGATCGTGCGATTGTTAATGGGTTTAACAAATGCGATCGCTTTTCCTTTAAGATAACTAATCATTAAATTTTGTTTTTTGTTGTTTGTTATTCGATCCCCCCTGCCCCTCTTAATAAGGGGGGTGTCAGTCGGACGGGGGGATCGACTGGTAACTGTTTTTTAGATCTTGAATGGAAAAGAGTGCGGTGAATTTTAAGCCCTCAGATTCATATAATTGTCTTCCTCCTTGTTCGCGATCGACCAGTGCTATGACCGATTCCACTGTATATCCTGCATCTCTCAAACGCTGTACTGCAAGCATAGCCGATTTGCCCGTCGTTACGACATCCTCTAAAACAACGACCTTGGCACCGACGGGTAAGCCGGGACCTTCAATATAGGCTTTTGTCCCGTGTCCTTTCGCTTCCTTGCGAATAATGAGTGCGGGAATGGGGGCATTTTCCAACGCAGAGATAACGCTAACCGCCGTAACGATGGGATCTGCTCCTAATGTTAATCCTGCCACGGCTTGCGTCCCTTCCGGGAGTGCGGCCAGTAAGAGCCTGCCGATCGCCAATGCACCTTCAGCCATCAAGCTCACTTGTTTGCAATTAATATAATAACTGCTCTGCTGTCCAGAAGAGAGAACAAAATCTCCTTCTTTATAAGCATACTTTACTAATAATTCGAGTAAGGTTTGACGAAGGGTTTCTAGATTGGCGTTCATGGGTTCGATAGATAGTGGGCGGTTGGGAAAGGGGAGCGCAATGGGCTATACTTCATTAAAGAAAAATTGCGAAATGTTAAGGACATACCGAATGACTGCCCAAATTCAATTTTCTCGAGGGATTCCTGAAGAAGAAGTCCCCGATGTGCGCGTAACGCGAGGTAAGAGCGGAGAGAGTGGGACGGCTACATTTTATTTTGAAAATCCCAAAATTCTCGCTCCAGACTATAACGAAGATATTACAGGATGTTATCTCATTGATGAAGAAGGCGAAATTGTCACGCGAGAAGTGAAAGCCAAGTTTATTAATGGGCAAGCGGCTGGAGTCGAAGCGATCGTCATTATGGAATCATTGGAAGAATGGGATCGCTTTATGCGTTTTATGGAGCGTTATGCTGAAGCCAATGGACTGGGTTTCACGAGTACCAAAAAGTAAGCGAGGGAAGAGGGGGAAGCAAAGGAGGGAAAAAAATCCTTTCTCCTCCTCCTCTAACTTCTTCATAGTCTCCTAACTTTTAGCTAATTTATCGCGATCGCTCCTCTATTCCCGTGTTAGCAAAAGATGTATTTCACCAATCTGTCCGTGCGGCTTTAGAAAAAGATCGTTGGCAAATTACCCACGATCCGCTCTATCTTAAAACAGGAATATCAAATTAAGTTATTAATTTTCGATCCCGTCATGGAGGAAATTATCTTATGGAAGGAGTAAGCTACCCTCAATTAGTTTAAGATATCCTAAAAAAACATTTAGCTAATGATTTATCCAATGATACAGAAATTCAATTCTTATGCGATACCGAGCGACATCATTATCAAGTCTTGAATATTGGCTGGACGCAGCAGCGAAGAAGGACTTATGGTGTCATTATTCATGTTGACATCAAAGATGATAAAATTTGGATTCAAAGGGATGGAACAGAAATCGGTATCGCCAATGAATTGCTAGAAGCTGGCGTTCCTCAGCAAGATATTGTTCTCGCATTTTATTCCCTCTATAAACATCAATTTACGGAATTTGCAATAGGTTAGCTCTGTCTTAACTGATAAGATAAGAATTTGAATCTCGTCTCACTGCTTATGGTTGCCAATACCGCGTTTTCTGTTGCCGAACTCACCGACCATATCCAAGACCTGCTCGAAGAAGATAATTATTTGCAACAAGTCTGGGTTATTGGCGAAGTAACCAGCGCCCGAGATTACCAAAGCGGCTTATTTTTTACCCTCGGCGATCGCGATCGCGATGCTTCCATTCGCGGCGTAGTTTGGGGCAAATTACGAAACAAGTTGGTACAAATGCCGACCCCAGGGGAACAAGTGGTAGCGCTGGGAAGCGTGCGACTCTACCCCAAACGAGGAGAATATCAACTCAATGTCGTGCAGGTGCTTCCGGCTGGGGAAGGACTGCGCGCCCTACAATACAAGCAACTGAGATCGCGCCTCGAAGCAGAAGGACTATTCGAGGCAGAAAGAAAACGCCCTCTCCCCTTCCATCCCCAAATTGTCGCCGTTGTCACCTCCCCCACCGCCGCCGCTTGGGGAGACATCCAACGCACCCTCAAACAGCGCTATCCGAGCCTGCAAGTCTTGCTTTCCCCGGCGATCGTACAGGGGGACTTAGCCCCGCCTTCGATTGTTAAAGCCTTGCAGAGGGTGGAAAGAGACGATCGCGCCGAATTGACCGTCTTGGCGCGGGGAGGCGGGGCGACGGAGGATTTAAGCTGTTTTAATGACGAACGCGTCGTCAGAGCGATCGCGACTTGCGATCGCCCTGTAGTAACGGGAATCGGCCACGAGCGAGATGAGTCCCTCGCCGATCTCGCCGCCGATTTCAGCGCCCATACTCCCACTGCCGCCGCAGAAGAGATCGTCCCCGACGCAAGGCAACTGCAAGAAGACCTGTATCGCTGCAAAATGGCGCTATTCGAGTCAATGGGAGAAAGATGGGATAGAGAACGAAAACAACAGCAACAACGCCGAGAAGCCTTTTTAAGCGCCATTGAGAGAAGATTCAGCGAAGAGCGCGATCGCCTGCAACAGTTAAAAAAATATCTCACCGTTTTTCCCGATCGCTCCCTCGCCTTGCAAAAAGCATTTTCTCGTCAAGAATTGCTCCAAGAAAAACTAATCGCCCTCGATCCTCAAGCCGTCCTCGATCGCGGTTATGCCGTCATCAGAACCCCCCAAGGCAGGATTATCCGTCACCCTCTGGATTTAGAAGGCACGCAGGAATTAACCGTACAATTGGCAACAGGACGACTTCGGGTTACAGTGACAGAAATTATCGAAACCAATGACGAATAAATCCGAATGGAACTATGAAGAAGCCGTCGTGGAAGTTGAGGCGATCGCCGCACGAATCGAGTCCGGTGCTTTGCCCCTTGAAGCCGTGTTCGACCAATTTGAAGTTGCGATCGAGCAGTTGCGTCAATGCGAAATGTTTTTGAATCAAGGCAAAGAGCGCATGGATTTATTAATCGAAACTTTAGAAGACGAACCCACTTTTTAATCTCAAAATCATGAATTTTAACAAAACTTGGTCGGTTACGGAACTTCCCGGTATGAGTGAGGAAGACGGGAACTTATTGCATACGGCGGGCATCGAAGACACGGCCCAATTACTGCAACAGGGAAATACTTTAGAGAAACGAAATGCGATCGCCGATCGCCTCAAACTCCACCCCCAACAAGTTAATAAATGGGTGGCTCTGGCAGACTTGGCGCGCCTTCCGGGGGTCGGATGCTCCCATTGCGGACTCATACTCCATTCTGGCGTTGCCTCTTGCGCCCAACTCGCCCAAACGCGCCCCGATCGCCTGCATCGGCAAATGTTGCGCTTTCAAGTTGCCACCCTCAAGCGGCGAGATTTATGCCCCCCCGTCGAACAAGTGCAACAATGGATTAAGGAAGCTCGCACGCTGTTTTCTTAAGGGATAAAGATTAAAAATTTTGAGTTCGATTCGTGCAATTTAAACATCGAAATCGGAAAGCTGCATTACCCGAAGTCAATCTCGTACCGACGATTGATGTGGTTATGTGCGTACTGACGTTTTTCTTGATTATTTCCCTGACTTCTACCGGACAATCGACGAACAATTTAGAATTACCCGCCGTAGAAACCGGAGGACAAGGCAATACTACCGCGCCCGCAGACATCTTAGGTCTTTCTCTCAATCGAGAAGGTGTCATTTCTTTAGGCGATCGCCCCCTCTCGGAAGCGGAGATGAGAGAAACGGTACAAACTTTTTTAGTAGAATCTCCAGAGGGAAAAATCATCCTAGCTGCCGATCGCCAGCTTCCCTATCAACAGATCGATTTGCTTTTGCAAAAACTGGCAGAAATGGGCGGCGATCGGGTTTCCCTCGCCATTCAATAAGTATCGAGGCAAAGTCGTTATGTTTCATTTCCTTTATATCCCATAGCAAACCTAAATGAATTATAAACGAGTGGAACAGGCTGGAAGCCTGTTTCGAATTTTCTCAAACACTGGCAGGATTCCAGTTCCACATCCAAATGTTTGATATTTATCAAGCCGATCGCGAAGAGAAACATCGATTTCTCCTTGGGAAAAATGGCAAGTCAATTTTGTTTGTCGTGGGTTTGAATCCCAGTACGGCAAATCAAGAAAAATCTGATGTCACGGCTTCAAAAGTTGAAAAAGTCGCTTTGAACAATGGCTATGATGGATTTGTCATGAGCAATTTATATCCCCTGCGATCGACCAACCCCAAAAATTTACCCGAAACTGGCGATCGCACTCTCATCAAACAAAACGTTAAAATCATTTCTTCTTTGGCTCGATCGCGAGTTAAACCTGTTTTTTGGGCAGCTTGGGGTGGAGGCATTAAAACGCGCTCTTATCTTCAAGAATCTCTCTTACTTTTAGCGCATGAAGTCAGTACAGTGAATGGTTCATGGGTTAACTATGGTTTGTTGCGTAAAGATGGGCATCCTCGTCATCCATCGCGCTTATCTTATTCTTGGACATTTCAGGATTTTGATATTTTAAGCTATGTCAAAAATCTGCCTAGTCAGGATTTCTCAATCTTGTAAAGATTTTTTCCCGAAAAGAGATTTTTTTTTATCTCCAAAGTTTTTAATAGAATGTAAATATGAAGTGGGTGAATCTTTCATATCACACCCTGTAAGGTAGAGAATTCCTTCCCAAATAATGTCTTCTGCTGATATAGGTTCGTATTCGAGATTGCCTTCATCTTCTGCTTGTCGCCTTTTTACAGCCCAATTTGCAATTTCCTCTCGATATTGCTTGCGATCGATTAAATCGTCAAACATAGAAATTAGCTCAATTAACTTGACTTTCATTATTTTACCGAGAAAATAAGCGTAGGTAAATTGAAACAAAGAATTCTTTGATGGGAAAAGCAATGTAGGTAATGGGATTAATCGTGACGATAATATTGCGAGTATCGCGGATAGCTAAATTGACGATTTGACGGGCGACCCAATTCGCCGACATAATTCCGATAGGATTGAGATTGCTTTTAAATGGCCCTAAAATTAACTTGCGAATGACGCAGGGAGAATCCAAGCGACGCAGGGTCACTAAATCTCCTAGGGTGCGCTTGCTGAGTTCGTAAAGGGGACTAAAAGCTGGATTGACTTCTGCTTCCGAAGTATTCACCCAAACTTCTTTAGTGGCAATTTCTTTATTGGTGCGGACGGTGCTTAGAAAGAGTTCGAGGAGTCGCCAACTAGAAAAGGCATTCACTTCATAAGATTGCGCGATCGCTTCCTTATCCCGCTTCTCATGGACGTTAATGCCATGATTGAGAATCAAAATATCAATCTGTTGCAATTTTTCTAATAATTCTGCTTCTTGACCGACTTGCCATTGCAGAGACGGAATGGGTGTGCTTTCTCCTTCTAAAATAATCTCTTTTGTAGAGGAAGTGAATGCGATGACTTTTGCACCTTTTTTTTGCAATTGTGCGAGAAGAGATCGCCCTAATGTTCCCGATGCTCCCGTAACCGCGATCGTTTTTCCTTTCAGCGAAAGTGCCGTGCCCATAATCTTATCGACTAACGTAAAAGTACCGCAATAATAAGCCTGTTGATTGTCAAAATGATGCCGCCAATGGTAAGGACGATTAACCAACCAAGGCGCGGGTAAACTGGCAAAAGCACCGGGTCTGTGGGTCAGATCCGTGAGTTCGTCCGCATAAGCCAAACCGCACCCCCGAGCGATCGCTGCCAGTAAAAAGCTCAGGGTGTAGAGAGACCCCAAACCCGTCAGCCAAGCATGGGGAAAATGAGTACCATAAAAAGTAATCAGAGGCAAAACGCTCATCGCTAGCATAACCGAGGCTTCCGGGAGATCGTTATACCAGTGCGCCTTGCGATAAATGGCCTCGCTGGCGGGGGTCAGATCCGGACGGAAAACCTTGTGATGCCAAACGTGCAAGCGATATAACGGTTGCCAGTGGTGAGCAAGGACGTGATAGGTATCTCTGACCAGTTCGACCCAGAGTATGGTTAACAATCCTGTGGCGATCGCCCAAAGCCAACTGATATCAATCGTCATCTTAAAATTAGTGAATTAAAATAAAGGTTTATGAATCCGCAAATTTCTCGTATTTTAGAGGAAATTCAGCATTTTTGGCTATTTTATCCGGAGCGGTCATGGGGAACAGCGAGCGCTCCCTTAAAATTTCGCTAAGAATTTTAACAATTTCCGATACAATAAGACACCAATAACCAGTCTTAAATTTATTTTTTGTCTTTATGCTGTCTACCTTAGCGGAGCGATCGTAAACTATGCCGGAAAATTCTTGGTCGAATGCGGAAAGCGAATCGGAACTCGATCCCTTGAGTTCTTTACTGTCAGAGTGGGAAGATCCCGAAGACGAGGAAGAAGAATTCAGAAGTGACTTTTTCCAAGGGACGGAAGGGCGCAGGAGTAAAGCCGCTTTCCTGCTGATTTCCGTTTGGGGAATTATCTTTACCCTCCATCTCGTCCATTGGGGCTTTGGGTTGGTCATGAGCGTCACGGGGATTTTAGTGGTTTATTTTCTCCGCTTGATGGTGGCGAAACCCAATCCCATGCCCCAAATGTTGCGAGAGGAGGAACTTGCGATCGCCCCTACAGTCTCGTTATTGGTCGCGGCGAAAAATGAAGAGGCAGTCATTGCCCGTCTCATCAATATCCTCTGCAACTTGGACTATCCCCGCGATCGCTACGAAGTTTGGGCGATCGACGATGCCAGCGACGATCGCACCCCCGAAATTCTCGATTCCCTCGCCGCTCGCTATCCCCACCTAAAAGTCATCCACCGTCCCGTAGGCGCGGGGGGGGGAAAATCCGGCGCATTAAACCAAGTGCTTTCTCGCACCAAGGGAGAAATTCTGGCCGTTTTCGATGCCGATGCTACGGTAGAGCCAGATTTATTACGGCGAGTCGTGCCCATGTTCGACGATGACAATATGGGAGCGGTACAAGTGCGCAAAGCGATCGCCAATGCGGGCAAGAATTTCTGGACTCAAGGACAAAGAGCAGAAATGGCGCTGGATTGCTATTTCCAACAGAAACGGATCGCGATCGGTGGGATGGGAGAATTGCGCGGTAACGGTCAATTCGTGCGGCGCAAGGCGTTAGAAAGTTGCGGCGGTTGGAACGAACAAACCATCACTGACGACCTCGATTTAACCATTCGCTTGCATTTGGATCGCTGGGATATCGGCTGTTGTCTGACCCCTGCGGTCAACGAGGAAGGGGTCACGGATGTCGTTTCCCTCTGGCATCAGCGCAGTCGGTGGGCTGAGGGGGGCTATCAACGCTATCTCGACTACTGGCGTTTAATTGCTCGCAATCGCATGGGCTTTATTAAAACCTGCGATTTACTCACGTTTGTTGTCATTCACTACATTTTACCCACGGCGGCGATCGCGGATTTTGTCGCGGCAATCGTGCGGCATCACCTCCCGATTTTGGGCATCTTATCCAGTTGCGCGATCGCTTTCTCCACGGTTTGCATGTTTATCGGACTGTATCGGATTCGCAACCCGCGAGGCTTTAATTTGCCCGTAATTTTAGGCTTGGTATGGCGATCGCTCCTCGGCACCTTGTATTTAATTCACTGGTTCTTTGTCATGCCTGCAACGACCGCACGGATGGCAGTGCGTCCCAAGCGATTGAAATGGGTGAAAACTACCCACCAAGGGGCAGTAGAAGAGGGATTAAAGGTGAGTTAAAGAGTTTGGAGGCGATCGCTTTTCATTGAGGAGAGCGATCGCTCAAAAATAAAGTCAATGAAGTGAAGAAGTATAAATCGAACTGAGGAGTTAGAAGAGATTGAACCACAGAGACGCAGAGAGCACAGAGAGTATAGGGGATACAGGAAGTGTAGAGGATGCAGAGAGTGTAGAGCGTTTTGCTCGTTGTTCAAAGCGATTGACTTTTGTTGATTTTATTATCTAAATTTGTGAGTTCTTGCAGAGCGCGATCGCACTCGTAAACTTCTGCATAAAGATTTGCTGATTCTTCTAGGCGATCGGCACTCAATGCTAGAGGAGTTTCTATCGCTTCGAGACCAATTATATTGGTAGGCGATCCGTCCAATAATCCGGTTTTCGTTGCCAGTGCGCGATCGCCATGATCACAATTTTTTCTTCCTGAATTTGATAAATAATATTGTAAGGAAAACGACTCAGGCGATAACGCCTCGTGTTAGCAGATAACGAAGACCAAGCCTCGGGAAATGCCTGTATTCTCTCTACAGCCCGTTCAAATTCATCTAAAAAGGTTTCTCCTAACTCAATACTAATCTTGTCGTAATAGTTAAGCGCCTCTTCTAATTCCTGTCTGGCTGATGGATGAAAGTCATAAATCATTTTTTGTGTCGCGATCGTAATTCTTGCATGACTTGTTTGCCGGAGATTGATTGAACTTGACCTTCAGTAAGTTCTAAGACTCGTTTTTCTGCTTCTTTCGCCCAAGCTGCATCAATTTCATGCTGTTCTACAGCATCGAGACTGGTTAACAATTGTTCTGCTAACATGGCTCGTAAATTCGGAGATAAGGTCAGGGCTGCACTGAAAATCTCATCATAAGTTGCATCGACCATCATTTTGAATCCTCGATGGGTGAAAACATTTATATTTTAACGCGATTGGTCTAGCAGTATTGCTTCTGCTCGGGTCGAGAAGGGCGATCTCAGATTTGGGGTGGAGATCGTGCAACATCATTGGTAGTATAATCTAATCAAAACTACATAAAACTTATCATGTCCGATCAAATTATTCCCAATACTACAGATACGACAGTAGCTCAGATGGCAGTTGCTTTGCGTTTAACTGAGATCGCTGATTAAGAAGATGCGATCTCAAACTATTTCGTTGGGTAGCAGTCATTTCAACGCACGAAGTTTCAGCTTAAAGGGTAGATTTAACTTCAGAAATCTTATCATCTCCAGATCCCCATATGGACTTCAAGTCGGCTCGATCTGTTTATTTTCGAAGGGGTTGTCATTATGAATTTCAATGGTGCGGGTCTTATCCAACATTGCGAGGAGTCGATTGATTTTTCCTTCATACCGAACTTTCTGCTCTTCCTGACCGACAAACCGGGAATCGACTTTTCTTCTTCCTTCCTCGAATGCTTTTTGTGCGATCTCGTACTCTTTCCAAAACTCTCGCTCTACTCGATCCTTATCAATATTATCGGGAGTATTCACTGTAATGATGATACCCCCATTCTTTGTTTTATGAATTCCTTCAATATCCAAGAGTATGGTATTCGTCAAGAAATATTGAAAAGAATACGCGACTGCTTGCCAATCTACACCGTCTTTGAAGTAGAAAGAGAGGTCATCTTGGACAATCTGGAATAATCGAAGAAATTCGTCTGGTGCAAAGTAGCAATCTTGAGGACGGCGATCGGTGTAAACTCTGTTTAATTTGCCGTTGTGGATCTCTAAATCGGAATTTAGATAAATATACTCGCAGATAACATCATTGAGATTAGTTTTACTGTTAATATTCCAATCTTGAATGTAAGTCCCGGTTAGATTTGTCCCTTCAAAGTTAGTATTGAGTGCTTGGATTGCCGTGAGGTTGGCATTGACAAGATTAGCATTAATCAGGTCGGCACTTCTAAGATTAGAACTACTCAGATTGGCTTCGCTGAGGTTAATATTAATGAGGTTAGCATGACTGAGGTTACCATAGCTAAGATTGCCATAGCTAAGATTGCCATAGCTAAGATTGCCATTGATAAGGTTAGCATCGTTGAGATTGATATTAATCAGGTCGGCATTGATGAGGTTGGCACTTCTAAGATTAGCATTGATGAGGTTAACCCTAACACTGGGATTCTCTTCCCTCCACTGATTCCACTCCTTAACACTCCTCTGTAACCTTGCTAACTGCTCTTCATTTGCCATCCCCGAACCCTCCACGATCGCACCCTCATTATCCGCTACAACGGATAGATTGATACCCTGAGGTCTAGTCTTGATTCTCAACGTCAACGGATATCTTGCACCGCATCCCGAATAGCACTAAGCTAGATGGGGTGAGGGGGGATAAGTCGCTGTACTCCTTGCGTTATCTAACTTGACGAGAAAAGATATCCCCCCCTGCACAAAACGTTTTTCAAAACGATTTAAACCCACAAGCACACGTTAACCTCATGCTTAATACTCTAATTTCCCGGATTAAAACTTGGTTTCCCGCAGAGGAAGTACAAGCACACTGCGATGGTCCTTGCGGCGTTTACGATCCCTCTTCTGCAAGGGTTACAGCAGAAGCGGTGCTCTCGATGACCCAAAAATTGATTGCACTGGAACTTCCCAACATCAGCGACAAAAATTCAGTAATTGCCTACAACAATACTTTCTCTCGCTATGTTGCCATCAAAGAAGAACAGGCACATAAAACCAAAGAGGAATTATTAATCTTGTGGACGGATTATTTCAAACCCGTTCACTTGGAGAAATTCCCCGATCTTCACGATACTTTCTGGAAAGCCACTAAACTTTGCTCTGCTTGTAAGGTCGAAGTTAGCGAAGCTCATGCAAAAGAATTAGTGGAAACTGTCGAGAAAATCCATACGATGTTCTGGCAAACCAAAGAACGCGATGTTTCTTGGTTCTTAGCTAAACCTTCTTAATCGACTTTCCGAGTTTTTTAGCTTTTATTGGTTTAATTAGGCGTTGACTGCAACGCCTTTTTTATTTTATGACTTAGAATTTTCTGGCTTGACAATACAGCGATGTTCGAACGACTTCATGATAACTGGTTATTTAGAGAACCTCCAAATACAGCCGTTTTGTCCAGCATTCATATTATTCGAGAAAAAAGGGATATTCTTTATGTATCCCATGATATGGATGATGGAGCTTGGCAATTTCATCATGGTAATAATGTAGCATTAGAAAATGCGATCATTGTTTCTCTCGCAACAATTGTCCGCTTTGATTCTTCCATTCAAATACTGGCAGATTTGCCTTTAGGATGGGTTGCTTCGCGCAAATCTAGAAATAGCGAATGGATTAGAAGCAAACGAAATATTCAATGATAAATTCTTCAGAACTAAGGCGATCGCCTCAAGAATTCATACTGTGGTTATTAAGAAAACGGCGTAGATTTCGCGTTGCTGGCAATTCTATGTTACCGTTATTACAACCCGGCGAAGAGATATTAATCGACTTACAAGCATATCGAAAGAATTATCCTCGTGCTGGCGATCTGGTTATCGCTTTACATCCCCAAAAACCGGACTTGAAGATAGTAAAACGAGTGGCTTGGATTACGGAAAATGGAGATTGCTTTTTACAAGGTGATAATCCCCGAGAAAGCACGGATAGTCGGATTTTTGGCGTTGTTAAGCGAGATTATATTCTGGGAAAGGTAACAAGTCGCTTTGGATAGCGTAGCATAACAATCAATTCAAAACTTTGGTCTTTAATTTTGTGCCTCAAAGTCATCTTCTCGTAATTTTACCGTTCCATCAGCCTGGAAAACCCAGAGTTCTTTATGAATTACACCACCAGCTTTATTCATTTTCCATTTAGACGTTAATATCGCACTGTTTTCATCAACAATTCGAATTTTAGGTTCAATATAATCCACATCTGAAAAGCCATCATCAATCAGATTTTGCCAAAACCTTTGAATTGCTTCACGACCTGTAAATATGCCAAATGGTCTGGCATTCATCACGGCTGTTTCCTCATATTCATTCGCGCAACCTGCCGCATTTCCTGAATTGAAAGACGATTTCCAACGCTCGCTTGCCTCGTTGACTGCTTTGAAAAGAGTTTCATTACTCATAACCCTATGAACCTCAATGTTAATAAATTGAATAAAATTTAGAGATGGGTATAATTTTATACAACCGACTCCTACTTTTACATACTATATAATCTCTTTTTTGTCAAAGATTTTGGGGGAATTTCATAAGCGATCGCAGTTCGCAATTATTACAACGAGTTGGCATTCTTGGCGATATTCACGGCGAAGCAAAATTACTGGCGATCGCCCTAAAATACTTGCAATCTCAAAAACTCGATCGCCTGTTATGCGTAGGGGATATTGTGGACGGGAGAGGCAATCGCGATCGCTGCTGTCACTCCTCCAACAGTATTGGGAATCAACGATACGAGGGAATCACGATCGCTCTTCTTTCAATGAGGAGAGCGATCGCTTTATTCTCTACGCTTTATAAAATGGAGTAGATGGATCGAGTTTAGCCACCCAAACGTCTTCGATTCCGGCATTAGTTTGTCCATACTCGTCAAAGGTGCGATCGCTTGTTCCGACAGCATAAATACGCGAATTTCCAACCGCAATATTGGCAGAAGTATAGCAAGTCCATTTGAGTTGTGAATAATGTGTCACCCGCCTTTGTAAGTAAGTGGAAATAAAACTTTCAAGAAAAAGAGATAGAGGGATTATGGCTAAGTTATAAAGGAGCAAAAAAAAACTGAGTGAATCCCAAGAAGCTGGAAGGCTGGTAGTGTATGCAATAGACGAATGCCATCTGATGGGTGGAGATATTGTAGGACAAGTCTGGGGGATATCAGAAAATCGAGTAGAAATTCCCATTGAGAACTATCGAGATAGAAAAACGTATTCTGGTGCATTAAACTTATTTGATCCGGATTTAGTGTCATTAGAATATCCGACAGGAAATGGGGAATATACAGTAGATTTTCTCAAACATTTACAATTAATTAATGAAGAGAAAAAATTGTTAATATTTTGGGATGTAGCATCTTATCATAGAGGTCAAATAATGAAAGATTTTCTAGGTACACAAAATGATGATTTAGAGCCAGAAGAATGGAAAATTACCTGTGAACAATTTGCTCCATATGCACCGGAAGAAAATCCGGTTGAGGCGATTTGGTTTCAATTGAAAAGTTTGTTAAGACGATTTTACCGTTTTGGCAAAAACTTTAAGATTATTAATCATCTATGATCGCGAAAATCAATGGATTAGAAAATGCTCAAGGATTGCATCATTTTTTAACAAAATCTCC
>JBCCVR010000143.1:0-19572 GCA_039194995.1 Cyanobacteria bacterium P01_E01_bin.42
AATGTCGAAGACTTTCTGGTATAATTCGGGAAACATTTTTTCATAGAGTTGTCGGTCTAGACAACTCTATTCTTTTTGGGGACGTTTGCCAAGTTCCTTTCTCCACACGCTTTTCAGCCTGCTTGTCACCCCTTGAGGCGAAAATCTAATATTGTCGAGAGATGCAAGGATTAAGCAGCAGCCATTTGGATTTTGCCTCGTTTCACGGCTCGAAGAATGCGGTTGCGGTGCGACCCCGGCGAATCGAATTTGCCTAGGGAACGCGCACCAAGAGAGACAGCGCGGCGTTCGTCTTCGTCCAAGCCTTCATCGAGAGAAGCAGCAAGCAAGCCGTAGCGATCGCTCAACGTTAAAATGCCCGTCTCGTATCTGCAATGATAGGAGGCGAAATATCGGTTTCTCCGGAGGTTCGCAGACATTCGCACGTGGCGATCGCGTTTAGATGGGGAAACTTAAACGAACTATTGAGAAGCACCATACACCCGAACGCCGAATAAAAGAACATACTCGTTCGGCTCGCTCAGTAAGCCATCCAATTCAACTTCAATTTCTCCCACTGTCGAGCTTTCAGTGAAAGGGATCTTTAATTCCGCTCGAGCCGAACCGTTGCGATCGGGATATTCGCATTTACTATTAAATTGTCGCCCGCAGATGCGATCGAGATACTCTGGAAACTCACCGCGACCGAGTAACTTGCCCCTGCGCCCGTTTTGCACTTCATACACTTGAATGCGCGTCGGTCTCTTCTGCCACCAATCCGTTAAAATTCCGACTCCAACCACACTTTGAGACGCTTCTAAAACAACTTTTGTCCGATAGGGCAAATCCAGGCCGGGATACAAAGACTCGTCCATGTTTTCGGTCTTAATGACCCTTGCCCCCGGCGGAAATCCAGAAGCGATCGCAGGAGAAGAAGGGGAATTTTCTGGAGAGATCGCCTCGCAATTTTGCGATCGCTCTTCTATCTGTACGTTACTCCCGTGCAAGTCCTGCAAACGCTCGTAATACGCCTCGGTCTCTGGAGTCCAG
The DNA here is from genome assembly GCA_039194995.1 of Cyanobacteria bacterium P01_E01_bin.42. Classification (GTDB taxonomy): domain Bacteria; phylum Cyanobacteriota; class Cyanobacteriia; order Cyanobacteriales; family Spirulinaceae; genus CCY15215. Next base: position 1,030 of record JBCCVR010000143.1, read on the forward strand.
CGCTCGGGTTGAGTCTCCCGCACGCGATCGAGAATCTCGATGGCTTGCTGCCAATTTTGATTGCAAACGGCGCGATCGACTTGTGCGTTAAAATCTTGGGAAAATACGGGCAATATTGCACGAGTCACAATCGTCAAACCCAACAAACTTACCAGTATTTTGAATTTCATCGCGCTATCTCTCTAGAAACGATCCAACCAACCTTCTCTATACTCAAACCTTACTCGCAACAGCAGCGAATGGCAAGAGTTTGGCCTATTTCCTTGCCGTGGTTAATGCTCTCGGTAAGCGATCGCCTTGATGTTCGTAGAGGAGTCGCGCCCGAGTCGCGAGAATTATTTTGAATTGATAACTTTGAATTAATTCGCTTATTTTTTATCGGCGAGCCAAGGACGAGCGAGAACAAAACTGGCGATGGTTTTGGCATCAACGGCGGTGCTGGCGGTTAAAATCGTTTTTTCCAACTCTTCTGGAGTCATGAGAACGACTTCTATATCTTCATCTTCATCCTGCTCGGGGGGACTCTCTAACTTTTCCAAATCTCGGGCGAGAAAGGCATAAATATACTCGTCAGAATAGCCCGGAGCGAGGGGAAATTTCCCCAAAGCATCCCAAGTTTTGGCGCGATATCCGGTTTCTTCTTCGATTTCCCGTTTAATTGTCTCGGCGGGGTCTTCGTTGGGTTCGACGGTTCCAGCGGGAAATTCCAACAACCGCCCGCACACGGCAAAGCGATATTGCTTGACTAAAACCAGTTTACCCTCGGGGGTTACGGGAACGGCGAGGGATCCTCCGGGATGGCGAATGCACTCCCAATCTCCTTCCACTCCATTGGGAAGGCGCAGGCGGTTGACTTCAAAATTAAATTTGCGTCCCTGATAGGCGAGGCGCTGTTGGAGGAGTTGGGGGGGTTCTTGACCGGGTAGCATGGGTTTTTTTAATGGAACGACACCCGAACAGTCTACCTGTTGTTGGAGGTCTCGGACGGTTTTTCCCGTGACGGGATCGATCCAGTCGGGGGCAATTTCTGCTAGGGGAACGAGAACGAACGCCCGTTCTCGCAAGCGCGGGTGCGGAATTCTTAAGGGTGAGGTTTGCAAGATCCGATCGCCAAAAAAGAGAATATCCAGATCCAGCGATCGCGGTCCCCATTTTTCCCGTCGGATGCGCCCCCATCGCCGTTCGATTTCTAGCAGCACGTCTAACAGTTCTCTCGGGGTTAATTCCACCTTGAGCAGAGCGCAACCGTTGAGATAATCCGGTTGTGGCGGGCCGACGGGGCAAGTGCGATACCATTGGGAATGCTTCTCGACTTTAATTTTCGGCGTTCCCTCGAGCAGGGCGATCGCTGCATTTAAAATTTGCCTAGAGTTGCCGATGTTGCTACCGAGGGCGATCGCGCAAGGATGAACGAGGGACGAAAAAGACATTGACTGGAAATGAATGGGGATAAAGGAATCGCGATCGCCTAGCTATTCATTAGTATCATGAATAGCCGTAAAATTCGGGAAATTGGCGGCCGCAATCTTTGCAGATATAGCGTTGTTTGCCGTGACGATGGCCATTTTTCGAGCAGTTTTGGGAATGACAGCGCGGACATTTCATTACTTTCATTACTTTGGGGGATGATTCTTCCTTCTTCTGCGATCGCCCATTGCCAAAATAAGGCTGTAAATAGGAGACAAACAAGCTGCAAACCTCCTCATAGATTTCTTGGCGGTAGGTTTCGTCATCACTTCGCAAAGCCAACAAAATCAAGGCATTGCCCGCATGAACGCAAATTTCGGCCAAGCGCATTCGCTGTTGGGGATCGAGGTGTGGGTTGCGCGGTTCGAGATGTGCGGCAATAAATGCGATCGCCTCTCCTGTCAGGCGATCGTCAATGGTTTGAAACATCTCGTTTGAGGTGTAATACTGCACGAAAACGGCTCGAGAGATAGGATTCTCAAAGAGTTGGGCAACAGAACCGATAACCAGTCTAAAAAAATCTTCGAGAGGAAGCTCTGCAAGGGATTCCACAGCTTGAGAGTTCCACATTTGATGCACTCGTTCGAGATGGCGCAGTTCTAAGGCGTGAAAAATCGCGAGTTTATCGGGAAAAAACTGATAGAGAGAGCCGATCGCCGTGTTGGCGCGTTCCGCGATCGCGTGAGTTGTTGCGGTTTCGTATCCCACCTCCGTAAAGATTTCGGCGGCTGCTTGCAAAATCTTCTCGACGCGCTTTCGTCCTCGTTCCTGTTTGGGATTGCGGCGCATTTGCAGTTCTCCCCCCTTATTAAGGGGGGCTGGGGGGGATCGTCGTCCATCGCGAAGGGCTGGGGGATTCGAGGTATTAGATTGAGGTTCGGACATTTTTTGGCTCGCCCTTGACAAAAACGAATAATCTGTCATATTTTTGAGAAAACACGAATAATAAGTCACATTTATCCCATGAATCCTATTTTACCCGGTGCGCCTTGGTTAGTCGCCCATCGGTCGATGCTGAGTGCCGATCGCCCCTACAAAATCACCCTCAACGGTAATGATTACGTGCTTTGGCGAGATAACGAAGATCGGATCGCGGCGATCGCGAATGTTTGCCCGCACCTGCAAGCCCCCCTTTCAGAAGGATGGATCGACCCCAAACGAGGTACCATTACCTGTCCCTTTCATGCTTTGGAGTTCGATGGTAAGGGGTGTCTGTGGCAAAACGACGCGCCCCAAGGCAAGCCATTGTTAGAGACTTTAGAGTTAGCGATCGTCGATGATTTCATCTGGACTTATGGCGGATTTGAGCCGCGTTTACCCATCCCCGAACTCCATCAGAGAATTGCGGGAGAGTATGAATTTGTGGGAGTTTCTGGCAGTAAGAGCATTCAAGGAGATTTTCTGACGAGTTTGTTAATCAATTACGATTACAATCATCAAAATGGCACGCATCGAGAACTCTTTCGCGTTCGCGAAAATCCCATCTCAAATTATGAAGAGAATGGTTATTATACCAAGCTCGTGCAAACCGTCGTTTGCGAGAAAAATACTTGGTTGGAGATCCTGCAAAATCCAGCAATTTTGATGACTCCAAAAACCTACGATGCCAATATGGAATATGCGTTCCCTTCGACAACGGTTTTCTCAACAAAAATGGGAGCATTTGAAATTGCTCAAGTGCATATTCTCTATCCGGAAACGAGCGATCGCACGCGAACTTTCGTGTTATGTTTTGCCAAATTTAAGAATCCGCTTCTCAAGCCTCTCGTTAAAAATTTCTTGCTGAAAGCCGTCGATACTGTAGTCGAGCAAGATAGCACGGCAATCGAACATTCTTATCCGCGATCGCGCCCCAAAATTCGCCTTCCCAAAGAAGAAGTCATGGATTATGCGATCGGTCTTTATCAAAATTGGCCGCCCGGAATTAAGAATTAAGAATTGCAATCATCCAGCAACGACAACATCACGAATTCGCAAACTGGGACTACCGCAACCGACGGGCAAACCACTTTGCCCGCCCTTACCGCACCCCCCCGACTCGTCCCAGTAAAAATCGTCCGCGATCGCCTCAATATTTCCCAAAGTTTTAAACGCATTCCCCGAAAGTGTCACATCTCGCACCTGTTCTGCTAATTCTCCGTTGCGAATCATCCAGGCTTCCCCCGCACTAAACGTAAACATTTCTCCATTCGTCATGCCACCCAACCAATTGCGAGCGTAGATCCCTTCTTTAATATCCTGAAATAAATCGCCAACGGGAGTATGTCCCCGGGCGATCCAAGTATTGGTCATGCGAACGATGGGAGGAAAGTGATAATTGAGACAGCGCGCATTGCCCGTAGCTCGTTCTCCCAACTTTCCCGCCGTCTCCCGGGAGTGCAAGCGTCCCACCAAAACCCCATCTTTAATTAATTGCGTCGTCGTTGCGGGGGTTCCCTCGTCGTCATAGTAATAACTGCCTCGATGTCCTTCTGGGGCTGCACCGTCAAAAATTTGTAAATCCGTACTGCCAAAACGCTTGCCCAGACTCATCACCTCCAACAAATCCGGATTTTCATAAGCCGTATCTGCCTCGGAAAGGTGGCCGAAAGCCTCGTGAACGAATAATCCTCCCAAAATAGGGTCGATGACGACCGGATAAGCATATCCCTTGACCGCTGGCAGAGAAAGGGATTTTACCGCCCGTTGGGCTGCCCCCTGTACCCGTTCGTCGAGGCCGAGCAAATCTTCATAGCCTTGGCGAGAGCCAATCGTTTCCCGTCCCGTTTGTACCGTTTCCCCATCTCGGGCCGTGGCAGCAAATCGCATTTCCAGATCCGCCCAAGACTGCTCGATCGCCGTGCCTTCAGAAGTGAATAAGAGAATGTGCTGATTGCGATCGCCGTAACTGACAGAAGTAGTAATAATGCTCTGGTCTGCCTGTTGGAGTCGAATATTATAGCGATCGCAGAGTTTTTTCTTCTCCTGCAAGGAAATGTGCTGGGGATCCGTCCCGAGAAGAGGAAGTTGGCAAGTGGCTTGCACGGGTTCGATGGGGGCTAAGATCGTCTCCTCCTCCCCCACCAATTTTGCAGCCGAGAGGGCTTCCTCAACGCGATCGCTCAACTGTTCCAAACCATTGAAACTAGCAAATCCCCATCCTCCCTTGTAACAAGCGCGAACTTGTCCCCCCAGGGAGATATCTTCACTGAGGGTTTCCACCCGTTCTCCCCGTAACAAAATATTAGTGCCTCGAGAAGTTTCGAGACGAATGCTCAGGAAATCCGCACTGCGACCATAGCGCGAGATCGCGTCGGCCAGTCGATTCTTATAGTCGTTCAGGCGATCCAACATTATCAATTTCAGCCATTGCTCTGCTGCATCTATTATCACGGCAGTCCAGGCGATCGCCACAAAAATTTACATTTTCCCAGAGGGGAAACCGACGCGATCGCCCCAAAAAGAAAGCTATAAGAATTTGTTAGGATTTTTGTATAGCCTTATTTGGTACGCTGAAGAGAGATTGACTCGAGGGAGAGAGAAATTTGCTAGAGGAACAATTTGCCCGTTGTTCTTCCCAACAAAAACTCCCAAAACATTGCTAATTGCAGGATGAGTCGAGATTCGCGATCGCCGCCCGAGAGCGGAGAATCAACCTTAATTTTGCTTATGGAAACTATCGAAATTATACTTCTAATTTTTCTCGGTATAATCAGTTATTTTATCGTGAAGCAGAGCGTCGCGAATATCACAAAAACTCCCATTTGGCTTTTGTGGCTCGTTCTGATGACTCCGCCCTTCCTCTTAACCCTGTGGATGCTGATTTTCGGAGAGGATCGGCCCCTGCCCTTACCCGCATTGGTCATTCCTTTTATTCTCTGTCCGTTTCTGTATTGGTGGCTCATTCAAAAAGGACGACCGACTCTCCCCCCAGAAGAGAAAAAGCCATCCCCCGAAGCCGAACCCGTGCAGCCCCAAATTGTCAACGATCCCCGTCCCCTGACCCCCGATGAGGAAAAAAGCCTCCGCAAATGCTTCCCTTGGGGGATATACTACCTGCAAGCCGTGGATTATCGCCCTCAAGCCATTCTCTGTCGGGGTCGCCTCAAATCCAACCCCGATCGCGCTTATGAAACCGTGCGGGACAATGTTGAAGCCAAATTTGGCGATCGCTTCCTCTTAATTTTCCATGAAGGCGCTGCCAATAAGCCTTTTTTTGCCCTCGTTCCCAACCCCCGCGCCCGGACTCAGGCAATATCTCCCCAAGAAATTCCCCTCAAGCAACCAAAATTGGTCTTGAGCCTCTTTGCCATTACTCTTTTTACGACCACTTACGCGGGGGCGCTTTTTGCGGGGGTCGTCCCAGAGCAACTCCACGCCAATCCCACCCTCTTCGTACGGGGATTGCCTTACAGTCTGGGTCTTTTGGCAGTTTTAGGAGTGCATGAATTCAGTCATTACGGTGCTGCCGTCTACTATCGCATTCGCACCACGTTGCCCTATTTCATTCCCATTCCCTTCTTTTTGGGCACTCTGGGGGTATTCAGTCAAAAGCGCTCGCCCGTACCCAATCGCCGCGCCCTCTTTGATATTGCTTTCGCAGGATCTATTAGCGGTTTTCTCGTCACGTTACCCTTATTAATTTGGGGACTTTCCCTCTCGGAAGTCGTGGAGCTTTCCGAACAATCAAATCTGTTTCATTTTGCCGCCCTCGATCCCCGTTTTTCCTTCTTTTTAGCCGTATTGGGCAAACTCACCTTGAGAGATAGTTTGGTCGCGGGCATGGGAATTCAACTGCACCCTTTGGCCATCGCTGGCTATTTGGGGGTCATCGTTACGGCGCTTAATCTAATGCCTGTAGGTCAGTTGGATGGGGGACATATCGTTCATGCCATGTTCGGCCAGCGTACTGCCGCCGCGATCGGTCAAGTGGCGCGCTTGCTGATGCTTTTGTTTGCCTTTGCGCGATCGGAATTCATCGTTTGGGCGATTCTGTTATTATTCATGCCCAACACCGACGAACCCGCCCTCAACGACGTGACAGAACTCGATAACAAGCGCGATTTCCTCGGTCTGTGCGCCCTCGCCCTCTTGGTCATTATTTTGCTCCCATTACCGGGTAAATTAGCTAATGTATTAGGCGTGTGATTTCAGTCACCAGCGATGCGACCCCGCGTCGGCGTAAGCGGTGCGACCCCGCGTCGGCGAAAGCGGTCAGACCCCGCGTCGGCGTAAGACGCAAGGGAATGCTGACCAAGACAGACGCAAGGGAACGCGCACCAAGACAGACGCAAGCGGTCGAGGGATGCTGAGGTTTCTCTTGGTGCGCGTTCCTTGGCTGAGGAAACCTCAGCAGGGTCGCACCGCTCCTCAGCTTATCCAATCGACCAAGACAGGGAACGCGCATCAAGACAGTTACCAGTCACCAGTCACCAGTCACCAGTCACCAGTTACCAAATGGCCGAGCTAACACCGGAGTGGCGCAATTACCACTACTTGATCGAAGCGGAACGGGCGGGGATTCACAAGCCCATTCTGGCAGCACTGTATCGCGTTCATCGCACTCCCATTCTCGAGGATGGGGAAACGGGATTGGGAGTTACCGCAGAAGATGGACTCGATCGCGATCGCCTCGATACTTTTCCAGAACAGGTTCAGTATGCTGCCAATCTCATTCGCACGATTATCGAAGATCTGGCAGAACAGCAATGGCAAAATCGGGATCTGTGGAATGCCAGTGAAGGGCGATACAGCGATCGCGTGGTGGAAATCGTGGCGGGGGGTTATTTGCCCCAGTTGAAAGAAGGGATGACAGGACAACTGCTTGCCTGCGATCGCGATCGACTCTTAGAGGAATACAGAAATGACATTGCTAGGGATTACGACGGTCGCTACATTCCTCAAAATCTGGCGAATTTAGACAAGCAACTCCTCGCCCTGATCGAACGCATATCCGAATATTATTCCGGCTTGAGCCATCAACGAGAAGCCCTTCTCGCTGCCGTTCGCATTTGGCGGCGTTTGGATACCGTTGATGCCGCGATCGCCTCCCTCGCCCGAGATGAAAAAGTGCAGGCTTCTCAACTGCAAGGCGATCGCCTCGATGTGGCCCTCAAACAGTTCGTACAGCGCCTTTCCGGTAACTATAGCGGCTATCCCCACCAACGAGAAGCCCTATTGCGCTTGACTCAATATTGGCGGCAATTGCCCTCCCGTGAAGAGGCGATCGTGTCTCTCGAAACCGCCACCAGTGCCGATCCGGGGTTGGGGGTGTTCGATCCCTCCCTCCTCAATTTTATTCAGCGCATTCCCCACTATTACGAAGGCAAGGGCAGCCAGCGCAATGCCTTGACGGAAGGATTTCGCCTCTGGCAGCAGTTGGATTCTCGCGCCACCGCCCTCGCAAAATTAGGCATCGACCCAAAAGTTTTAAGTGCCAGTCCCGAGTCCCGAGAAGACCTGAAACGAGTTGCAACCCAACTCGATCGCGAACTCTTAAATTTCGTCCGCCGCATTCCCCGTTTCTACAACGAAGAGCACCAGCAGCGAGAAGCACTCATTCGCATTGTCCAGTTATGGCGGGGGTTAAAAACCCGTTCTGCTGCCCTCACTTCTCTGATTGAAGATACCAAGCGCCTCGAAAGAGAAAAAGCCAACGAGCAAGATAAGCCGATCGTTATTCTCCCCGATCGCCCGGCTCGCTGGACGCGACACAATATCCAACTCGCCGCCACCATCCTCCCCAACGGTAATTTTACTTGGGCTGAAGCCACCCGAGGCGGAACGCGCATGCCCCCCGACGATGCCACGTTTAATGCCATGATTCGCATTGCCACCCTCGCCCAACAAGCGCGCGATCGCGTCGGTCGTCCTTTTATCATTACCAGTTGGTATCGCCCGCCCCATATCAACCGAGCCGTAGGAGGAGCCAGATACAGCCGCCATATTGTCGGCGACGCGATCGATTTTGTTTGCGACAATCTTACAGGCAATCAACTGTACTGGCTTCTCGATCCGTGGTGGCCGGGGGGGTTAGGACGCTATACTCGATATCCTAATCTCTGCCATATCGATGCCCGAGGTCATCGCGCTCGGTGGCATTATTAATCGGCATTAATCGAACCGATAAGGAGTTAATTGTGACATTAACACAAATGTATGAAGATGCAATGGCAGAACTTCGCCAACAAATTCAAGAAGAGTTACGTCCTCAAATTCAAGCTGAAATGCTCCAACAAGGAACTGAAATTGGAGAAAAACAAGCTACACTGCGTTTAATTAACAACCTGTTACAGGTAAGGTTCGGAGAAGGCGATCGCGCACTGGCGGAAATTGTTGACAAAATTGCTTCTGTTTCCTCAGAAGAATTTGTCCCGCTCCTTCTACAACTGTCCCGCAAGGAATTGTTGGCACGCTTCGGGAGCAAAGAAGAGGCAGAATAAGCGATCTCCAACCCTTACCCATTTCCGCGATCGCGTTCGATTTCATAGATAACTTTTTCCACGTACCAGACTTCGGATTTGCCGGGGTGCTTGTGTTTGGCTTGACCGAGCAAGCGTTCGGCTAAAGGCCAGTGACCGCCGACGAGGGTTAAAAGCCGTCGGTGGGAGGGGTTGGATTGGACGTAGGGGGTGGGAATGTAGGGAATGTTAGGACGTTCCGAGGCAACCGATCGCGGCGGAAACCATTCAAAGGCGTTCAACCCGTCTAAGGCTTTTTGGTACTTCTCCCAATCTTCTCCCTCGCAAAACAAATCGGCGGCTTTTTGATAGTCGGCGATCGCACTTTCTTTTTCTTCTAATTCTTGATAAACTCGTCCGCGCGCGAGATAAACTTCCCCATTATCGGAGGCGAGTTCCAGCGATCGCGAATAATCGGCAATGGCATCCCGATAGTTTTTATTTTCACAAGCCAGATCACCCCGGGCGCAGAAGAGAAGGGCATTATTCGGCTCGATTTCTAAAGCGCGATCGAAATCCGCGATCGCGCCGCCCCGATCTCCCAATTGAGCGCGAATTTTACCCCGACTGCGATAGGCAACAGCATCTTTGCCATCTAGTCGCAAGGCTTGATTGAGATCCGCGATCGCCCCCTGCAAATCTCCCCTTCTGCCTTTGAGAATACCGCGACAGCAATAACCGCGAGCGTCGAGGGAATCGAAATGCAGCAACCAATCTAAATCTTGAATGGCTTGGCGCGTATCTCCTTTTTCGGCTCGCTCTAAAAGTTGCAAAAAATAGTCCTCGGACTTAAATGTTGGAGGAGGGGGCGGCGTTGGGGCGGGGGTGGGAGTTTTGGGTTTGAGCTTGTCGATTTGCTCCAAACAGGCTCGAGCGCTGTCTTTATCTCCGCGTGCTAGATACAGTTCGCAACTGCGTTTAAAACTGAGGATCGCCCCGGAAACATCTCCCATTTTCCGGCGGATCGTGCCGCGCAACTGGTGGGCGGGGGCTGCATTATCGTCGAGGCGGAGGGCGCTTTCGATATCTTCGAGGGCACCGGGTAGATTTTTGAGGGCAACGCGGGCAAGGGCGCGACTGTAGTAAGCGGCAAAATGCTCGCGATCGCGATTGACGGCCTGGGAAAAGTCAAAACTTGCCTGTTGGATTTGTCCCAAATCGAAATAAGCTATCCCCCGTTGGTAGTAAATATCGGCAAAATAGGGATTCTGTTGCAACGCTCGGTCGAAAGCCGCGATCGCTCCCTCATAGTCCTTTTGTTTGGCTTTCTCCAATCCTTCTCGATAAAAATCCTGTGTCATTTTTGTGATAAGCGCTTGCCTTGAGCAAAGTCGAAAGGATAACTGATAACTGCTTGCCTTGAGCGAAGTCGAAAGGATAACTGAAAAACCGTTTAGGGAATAAAAATTTGGCCGACACCCATATATTTTTCTATTTCCAAGATAATTTCAATCAGGCGATCGAGGCAACGTTCGCGATAATTATACTCTTCGAGACGGCTGAGATTTTCAATCGTAATGGTGGGGAAAGAATTCTGTGTATTATTATCACGCATTTCTCGTTCGAGGGAGTCTCGACCTCGCATATTTTGCTGACTGGTAAAAATAAGCGTTTGATGTTGGCGAGCGTAATTCCACACCGCGCGATCGCTGCTATCTCGTGCCAAACCGACTTCTTGCAATGTCATAAATCGAAGGGGCAACAATTCCAACCAGCCTCTTTTAGTCAAACTGCGAATTAGAATGGGAGCATAACCTTCTAGAGTTGAATCGATGAGAAAGTGCATGGGCAAGTCTTATGGTTTGGGAGAGGTGATTTTGGAGGTACGCAGGGCTTTTTCTTCTGCAAGTTTTGCCCATAATGCCTCTTGACCGGATTTTTGGGGAGTCTCTGCAATGAGAGAAAAATGATCGCGGTTTCTTTCTTGCCAATACTGGCGAATCTCTTGACGGGTTTGCAAAACTTTTTGATATCCTGCATTGAGGCGATCGCGATGCTTTTCGATATAGGATAACGCTGCATGGATTTGTTCGTCAGTCAAGTTTAAGCGATCGCGAATTAATAAGGGAGTGTAATTCGCTGCGAGTAAATCCAGAATCTCGTAGAGAGAGATGCGCGTTCCCGCGATCGTTAATCCTCGTTCTGTGGGGATAATTGGCAATAGAGGATTTTCTAGTGCAGTCATTTCAATGATCGATTATCAATTATCGATTCCTAGTTTACCCCGATCCTTGTCGTTTTACTGCTTCTGGTTTCATGGGCGATCGCCTTGGCTTTAATTGTTTCGCAATGCCTTGACGGGTTCGACTTGACTGGCTCGGATAGCGGGAACGAGACTCGAGCCGACTCCGGTGGCGATCGCGGCAGTTAAAGAAACCAAAATATTGCCAATATTCAAAGTATAGGCGGGCAAGTCCAGCGTTTCTTGTTGTGTCAGCAGAAAATTTGTGCCATTGACTAAAGCGATCGCGCTGAAACCACCGAGGGAACTCACAAGAATTGCTTCGAGGAGAATTTGCAGTAAAATTTGTTGTTTTTGCGCTCCAATTGCTCGTCGCAATCCTAATTCGGGAGTTCTTTCCAAAACCGAAGCAACGGTAATATTGGCAATGCCAACGCCAGCAACAATTAAAGAAATAATACCTGCTGCTAATAAACTATTTGTTGCCAAGCGAGCGATTTCGCGATCGGCTAAGATATCTTCAATATTGCTCTCAACATAAGGATAATTCCCAAAAATAAAATCTTTAAGTTCGGGATGTTTTTGTTGCAGGAGGGTTGTAATTTTTGGTTTGAGTTGTTCCATTCGCTCCAGATTATACGGGCGAATCATAAATTCTTCAATTTCTCGCTGGTTGGTTACAGCCATGTGAGTAGAAATGGGTAGAATAAATTCGGCAGTGGGTGTTTCTGCTTCAAATTGCTCTTGTGTGCTTTCCATAACTCCCACAATACGATAGGGAATTCCCTCAATATAAATAACTTGATTGATAGGATTTTCTTGACCAAAAAGACGGTCTCGACCAATGGTATCGATAACAATAGAATTACGATAGTTTTTAAAGTCATCATCGAGTAATGTTCGCCCTAAATTCGGAAGGATCTGCCTTCCCGTCGCTAAAAAATATTCTTCGGAGATCGCCGATAAACGGATATTGACTTCGCGATCGCGATAGATTGCTCGGTCTGCATTCCTATTTTCCATGACTGCACTCACTGCCTGAATTCCGTCTAGTTCTTGTTTGAGATAGTCGATATCTTCTAATGTGCTATAAGAAGTCCAAATTCGTAGATGCGGTGCTTCTCGTTCTGACAAACGCTGAAGAATTTGTGTATTGCTCGTCGTTTTAATCTGTAACGTGGCATTGACTGCCAAAACACCCATAAAAATCCCCAAAGTGGTCAAGATCGTTCGCGTTTTATTCCTCTCGAGGGAATTCAAACTCATTTGTAATAGATCGAAAGGGAGCATTAGTTATTAGTTATTAGTTATTGGCTTATTCTCTTTCTCCCTCTCTTGGGAGGGGGCTGGGGGGTGGGTTTCTTCACCCTTATTCCTCACTCTCTTCTCTTTCATTACTCAGAATGGGTGACAGTTTCATTCCTTCTGCAAGCGTGCGATCGCCCGGGGAACTGACGACGGTTTCGCCGGACTCTAAACCCGTTTTAATTTCTGTGGTCGTATCGCCGACCAAACCCAATGTAACGATACGGCGTTCGGCTGTTTCTGACTCGGATAGTACCCAAACGTAAGGCTCTTCGCGATCGCGATCTTGGATGAATTGTGGGGGAAGGGCGATCGCATTGTCTTGGCGATCGACGATAATTTCAACGCTGACTTGACTCCCCGGAATGAGTTGTCGGCTGGGTCGATCTAACACGATAATCGCTTTAACCGTGCTTTGTCCGCCCCGAGAGCGGGAAGAGTCGCTATCGTCTAATGCGACTCGTCCCAACTCCCTCACGCGCCCTTCAAAAGACCCGGAAACAATGCCGATCGCGGATACAATTGCCGCTTGATTGAGTTCGACTAAAGCCGCTTGTAACGTCGTCAGGCGAATTTCTACTTCTTCTCGACGCGGATCGCCAATCGTGAGCAAGGTATTATCTTGTTGGAGAACTTCTCCCGGTCTAACATTAATATCTAAAACCCGTCCCATTGTTGTCGCGCGAATTAAACTATTTTTTTCAAAATTTTGCTCGCTTTTGATGAGATTGAGTTGGGCGCTTTCGAGGTCTCGTCTCGCGGTTTGCACCTCCGAACGGGCATTATCTAAAGCAATTTCTTTGATGCGCGCGGTTTCGGCTAATTGTTGTAAGGTTTCCCGAATGGTTAATTGTTGATTCTGTAGCTCGAGTTCTGCATCTTGCAAGCTCTTTTCCGTATCTCGAAATTCTGCTTCTGCTCCTCGCACGGCTTGTTCTTGACTTCTTTGTTGGTCGCTGGCTAAATAACCTCGATCCACTAGATCGCGAATGGATTCGAGTTCGATTTGTAATGCTTCTAATTCAATTTGTCGTTCTTGGATTCTTTCCCGAGCGCGATCGCGTTCGAGTTCGGCTTTACGAATGCTACTATTATTTTGCTGTTGAATTTTAAACTCGTCGATCGCCCGCTCTAATTCCGTTTCAGCTTGCACGACGGCTCGTTCTTTCGCTTCGAGTTCCAGTTGCTGCGTTTGTAGAACCAAGCGCTGTTCGTTGATTTGGCTCTGTCCTTCGGGATCTTTGAGGCGAACGAGAATTTGACCTTCTTGAATGGGGCTATTGATGTTAACTTCGATACTTTCGACAATAGCAGAGCGATTAGCAGATGTGGGTGCTTTCAGAGATTGTTGATTTCCCAATCGTACATTTCCTCCCGCCGGAACGGATTTAGTCACGTCTGTTGGTTTGACGACGATCGCGGGAACGGAAAGTGCTTGCGTCTTGGGGTTAAACCAGACCCAGTACGCAAGATAGCCGCCGATCCCTGCCACGGCGATCGCGCCGGATCCCAGCAACCATCGTACCCCCGTTTGATATCTCGTTGTTGCGTCGCGCCCCATGCCTCAATTCCATTTTTCATTCCCCATCCATGATAGCCAACTCATTCAAATGAGCAATACCGACATCGGCTTGTTTGAGGACAGAAGCATTGGCATTGCCCCAACGAATCCCAATAACGCCTGCTGCGCCTGCATTGCGTGCCATCTCAAAATCCAAGGCCGAATCCCCCACCATTAACGTCCGTTCCGGTTGACTCCCCAAACGCCGACAAGCATCGAGAAATAGCTTCGGCTCCGGTTTGTTCGGCCCGTCGGGATCGACTCCTTGGGGAAGTTGAATATACGGGGCGATATTGGTGCGATCGATGAAGTTTTTAACCCCCTGTGTCGAATCTGCTGAGAGAATGCCCAATTTTAAGCCAGTTCCCGAAAGTGCCTGTAATACTGCCAAACTGCCCTCAAACAGGGGTGAATTTTCTGGGATGCGTCGAACGACTTGACTCGCTTCTTCGAAGGCAAACCGGGCAATTTCGAGGGCTTCGTGCCAACTGCGTCCGGTTTCGGCAATGTAGGCCGCTGCTGCAATTTGGTTGTCGCGACGACTGCCCACGGCCGTCATCCCCTCGGGATCGAGGCGATTTTCATCAATGCCAAAAGCCATGAGTAAAGGATCGCCAATTCCCGGAATTTTGGCATCGATGAGGCGCGATCGCTTTTGTGCCAATTCCCGCAAAAAGTTGCTCGAGTCCTCTAGGGTGCCGTCTTTATCAAAAAAAATGGCTTCAATCTCGGGAAAAATTTTATCTCTACAGCGAATTGCTGGCAAAATTCCCTCCTTGAGGCAAGATCGAACCCCCTCTTGTTTTAGCTTTCAACATTCGGTAAAAATTCGTTAATCGTATCTACAAATTCTTGCTGATCGACGATGGGTTTGGAGATATAGCCATCAGCGCCGCTTTGTTTGAGAAAGTTTTCGCGATCGCCTTCCATGGCGTGGGCGGTGACTAAAATAATGGGTAAATCGGCCGTTTGCGGATCTGCCTTTAACATTTGCGTAATTTGCAGGCCGTCCACGGCTTCGCCTTGATAAACGCTATGGGCAAGGGAAACATCCATTAAGATAATATCTGCTTCCCCAGAACGGGCGACATTTATCACCTCTTCAACATCTTCTGTCGCCCTTACCTCCATCCCGCCGCGCTTCTTGAGAATCTTCGAAAAAACGCGAAGATTGAAAGGATCGTCTTCGACAATGAGAACGGTTTTCATAGACATTAATCGCGAGTAATGCGAAGAGGAATCGATTGAGAGGGTTAAGGGGAGGATTATCCTTTGATAATATTCCCATTATTTAAGATAATCTACGATCTGCCCCACCCTGTCAAAAAAATCATTATCAACCCGATGGGTTGGCTTTAAAGATAAAAAGAGCGAAGGCTCTGACAAATTTGTTCCAGTTGTTGGCTGGTTAGATTGTGATAAATTGGCAAGCTGAGAATTCGTTCGGCTTGTCCTTCGGCAATAGGAAAACTACCTTTTTGATAACCTAGCTCTCGAGCAGCATGGGTAAGGTGGATGGGGACGGGATAGTGAATTGCCGAACCAATGCCGCGATCGCGCAAAAATTCTCGCAGTTCGTCGCGTTTTTCCGCTTGAATGACAAAGGTATGGTAGACCTGCCTTTCCCCTTCTCTGTCCCTCGGGATTTGCAATTGCGGGATATCTGCCAGATGCGTTTGATAGTAGCGAGCATTTTCGCGGCGTTGTTGTGTCCATTGCGGCAAATAGGGCAACTTCGTCAATAAAATCGCTGCTTGTAAAGTATCCAAACGAGAATTATGAGACCAATAAATGCAATTATCTCGAGATTGTAAGCCGAGGTTTCTACGGATTTTTAATTGTTCGTAAAGATCGGGGTCATTCGTGACGATCGCCCCTCCATCTCCGCAGGCATTTAAGTTTTTTAGGGGATGCAGGCTAAAACATCCTAATGTGCTAAAAGAACCCACGCGCTTGCCTTGATATTCGGCAAGGACGGCTTGGGCGGCATCTTCGATAATATGAAGATTGCGAGATTTTGCGATCGCTTCAATTGCGTCCATTTTACAGGAACGACCGGTTAAATGAACGGGAAGAATCGCTTTAGTTTTGGGTGTAATTGCCGCTTCAATTTTCTCCGGATCGATATTATAGTCGTCGCCAACATCGACAAAAATAGGGCAGGCGCCGATCAGTCGAATACAAGTCGTCGAAGCCACAAAAGAATTAGGAACGGTAATCACTTCATCGCCATAACCAATACCCAAAGCCTTCAAAGATAAAATTAAGGCATCGGTTCCGGAATTCACGCCAACTGCATAGCGCGTTCCGCACAAGCGGGCAAATTCTTCTTCAAATTTTCCGACTTCTCGACCTAAAATGAAGTGCGAATCGTCAAAAACGCGAGCGATCGCTTCGAGGAGTTGGGGTTTCAGTTCGGCGTGTTGGGTTTTTAGGTCAATATAAGGAATTTCGTTCATTTTTAATTGTATTTTAAAGACCGATAAGGCTAACAATAACTTCGCGAGTCTGTCTCGCTTGTCGGTGTTCCCAAATATAGAGATCCTGTAAGCGTCCCATGGCTAACTTTCCTTCAGCAATGGGAATTTGTTCGGAAGTATGAGTGAGAGCAGAACGAATGTGGGAGGGCATATCATCGGAGCCTTCTCCTGCCAATAAATAAGTGTCGGTTTCGGGGACGAGTTGGTTAAAAAAACGCTCGACATCGGGGGCTGCATCCTGTTCTTGAATCAGCAGGCTGGCGGAAGTATGGCGAAGAAAGATGTTACACAGTCCGGCTTGAATTTGCGATTCGGTGACAATTTCTCGGACTTTTTCAGTAATGGCAAATAAAGATTTATTGCCTTGGGTTTCTACTCGTAAAGTTTTTTGATAAAATTGCATCTTTATTTTAAGATTGTTGGCCTAAATGTTGAAACCAAGATTTTGTTTCTTGTGCGATCGCGTCGGGAGTCCAAACAGGGGCATCTTGCCAAAGTTGGATATTTTTTAACATCTCTGCAACGCCTTCCGCAAAAGAGATTTGTGGCTGCCATTCAAGGAGAGTTTTCGCTTTGGTAATATCGCCCCAAGTGCAATCGGGTTCTCCCGGTCGTTTGGGAATATGGGTGATTTCTCCACCTAACAATTCCACCAATTTGAGAACGCTTTGAGGGTTGCCCGAGCCGATATTAATCGCCTCGCCGACAATATTCGCCTCAGCGGCTTTAATAAACGCGGAAACAACATCGCTGACGAAAGTAAAATCTCGGGTTTGGGTGCCATCCCCAACGACAGTGAAGGGTTTTCCTGCTAATTTCTGAGCTAAAAAGACCCCAAAAACAGCACCATAGGCTCCTGTGGTGCGCGATCGCGGTCCGTAGACGTTAAAGAGGCGCAAAGATAGAGCGGGAAGTTGATACACTTGCGCCCAATGAAGAACTAATTGCTCTCCTAAATATTTCGTCAAACCGTAGGGATGTTGGGGATGACAAGGATAAGTTTCGGGGGTGGGATAGCGATCGGGAATACCGTAACAAGTCGAAGAAGCAGTATAAATAAAACGTTTAATATTCCTCGATCGGCAGGCTTCTAAGAGCTTAAAAGTGCCGTGTAAATTGGCGTGATAATATTGCTCTGGATTTTGGATAGAAGGAACGAGATCTGCTAATCCAGCCAAATGAAAAACCCAGTCGATATCGGTTAAAATATCGGTAGAAATATCGACGATATCTCTTTCGATAAATTGAAAACTTTGCTTTTTCAGTGCCAGTTGTAAATTCGTTTTGCGTCCGACAATCAGATTATCCAAACCCGTGACGGCGTGACCGGATGCCAAAAGGCGATCGCATAAATGACTGCCGATAAAACCGGCGGCTCCGGTGACTAAACAGTGTTTTTTCGAAGTGGGTCGAGCGATCGAATCGAGCATGATAGAAATAATTTAGCAATAATATTGTTCGAGAAATTGGCTTAGTTGCCGACAATCCACTAAGATTTTTTCTTCGCGAGGTTCGCAAAAAATACAACCATATTCTAAATTTAAGCCTTTGGCTAAAGCATAAAAAGCATGGCTTATTTTTCTGCCGAATAATTCGAGGATTTGAGTGTTTTGTGGTGAGAAGACCATATTGACTAATCCCGCACCGTGAGGGGCTACAATTTTTTTTGCTTGTTGAAAAAGTTTAACCTGATCCTGCCAATCAAAATCCTCGAGTAAATAAGGCACAAAATCCAATTTTGCTAAGGTTTTAATGACCTCATCTTCATTGACAATTCGCCGCGATCGTGAATTTCTGCGGGAAATAAAAATATTGGGTGCAAGAGGGATATTAGCTTGAGTTTCCTTATCTAGATTGCCAAACACTTTTTCTTTAACCCAATGGCAGGATTTTGGCGATGTCCGTCCAATTTCCCGACGTTTTGAACAAATGACCAAGCGCTTGACTTTCAGGATATTGCCTTGCCATGGCAGGCAATTTTCGAGAGGATAGCCGATTAATTCTAAAGACCGAGCTTTCCAAGGATAGGGATTTTCATGTACGATTAAGGGTGGCATTTCTCCGGTCGATCGAGTGTAATATTCTAAGGCTTCTAAGCGGGTAAAAACT
>JBCCVR010000144.1:0-19568 GCA_039194995.1 Cyanobacteria bacterium P01_E01_bin.42
CTCCTTTGCGAGTGAAACGTATGGAAACAATGAGAATTTTGTTTTTGAGACAGCCAAAGTCATAACTTTCAACACTCCTTTGCGAGTGAAACGTATGGAAACACCCTTTGGTTAAGTTCTTTCTCCTTAACAGCAGTAATCTTTCAACACTCCTTTGCGAGTGAAACGTATGGAAACTCTCGAATATCGTCTTTTCGAGTTGGATTAATTGGCGCTTTCAACACTCCTTTGCGAGTGAAACGTATGGAAACACATCAATTCCAGTGTTCGATCGCGTTAATTTCCCCTCTTTCAACACTCCTTTGCGAGTGAAACGTATGGAAACAATTGCGATCATTTTTTCTGGGGAAGGGAAATCGGCTTTCAACACTCCTTCGCGAGTGAAACGTATGAAAACCAGTTCTTTGGCAATCCTTGAGACTGTTTATCTGGAATGAGGGAAGGTACTGGTAAAAGTCAGATTCCCCGCTTCTACTCGTAATATTCCTTGTTTCCAACCGAGATCGATCGCCATGCCATCGGGAAGCGATCGATAGAGTTCAAAATGGTCGAGCCAGTTATAAACTTGTCCATTTCTGCGTACAATGGGGAGGCGATCGCGATGGGTTAACGAGAGCATTTGTCCGAGTATGCCTTGTAATTCTACCGTTCCCGTCGCTAAATTTTCTAAATTCAAACGGCTTTTTGTCTTGATATTTTGCTTGAATTGTGCATAGTCGCCGTGAGTTTCGGGTTCGCCAATTTCCAAAGCAAATCCGACATAGCGATCGCCCTCAGTTTCGGCTTTTAATGTTATTTCTTGGCTGTAATTTCGTTGATATTTTTTATCTTCGACGGTGACTTCTGTATAATTTTGCAAGCCGATCGGACGCAAGGCGATCCAAGTGCGATCGAGTTGAAAAAACCAGATATTGGCTTCAATTTCAGCCTTAGTCGTTTGCGGAATTTGGAAGAAAAAAGGCGTATCTCCAGCTGGACGCAACCAAACTAACAAATTACGATATTGCCCGATCGCATCTCCCGGATTTTTTCCTTCTTTTGTCCATTCTCCCCCTGTATTGGCTACAAAAATATCGGAACCGCGATCGGGGTTGGAGGCAATTAATTTAAAGGGTCCGACATCTCCATCGGGAAAACTGGAAACAACACTCCCCATTTGATAGTGATGTCCGAAAAAAGTCGTTTCCCAATATCCCGGCCGATCTTCTCCCCCTTCCTTCCAATTTTCATAAATGGGTTTGGCGGCAAATAATTCTACGGGTTTGGTAAATTGTTTTCGCGCGAGGGCAACAACCGCTTGCGGAGGACGATAAGTGCTGGTAATAACATGAAGAGAATCGCGATCGGGTCGGGGATTATCTTGAGGAACATCGCCAAAATACAGCCAAAATAATCTCGAAGCATCCGCTAAATACACGGCGTTACTATTGCGATCGCGTTTATTGGGACCCGCCCATCCACCTCGATAATACTTGACGGCGGCGGAAGCAGACAGCCAATCGAGAGCAGCTTTTGCTAAAGCCTTCATTTCCGGATCTTTCGCAAAATCGTACAAATTGAGATAGGGGGCGAAGGTATGACCGTGATAGATGGGGGAATCCCATTCTCCCATGCCAATATGATAGAGCGCCCAAACATAACGCCGGATTTTTCGCTTGTAAAGCTGGCGAGTTTCTTCATTTCCCGTCTCTTCTGCCATCAAATAAACGGAAGTATCTCGCATGGCGCGGAGATTATCGGTATTGCGATCCTCGACCCAATTTCCCATCTTTTTGATATCCCAGCCTTCTAAACTGCGATCGCCGTGGCCGTGGATGGGATGGGGACGGGTTAATGGGTCTCGTTCCGTCCATTTTTTGCCCGCTACAAACATCCGTTCTTTATAGGTAGGATCGAGGCGATCGCCAAAGAGAAAATATTTGCGAATTTGTCCTTTTAACGTGAAAGAATAGTAGAGATCGATGCCTTCTGTATGTTGATGTCTTTCGGCTTCTACATCTTCGGATTGAAGAAACGCGATCGCATTTTCGCGATTGCCCGCTAAAAAATCAAACATCGCGAGGGGATAGGCTCGTTTTTCTTGTTCTCCAAAGGTCGTTCCGTAACTTTTCCCCGCATAATGTTCGATAACGACTCGGGCGCGTCGCTGAAATTCTGCTTCTAACTCCTGCGTCCAATCATTTTGATATTGGCGATCGCGTTGCGGGAGAGAAATGCCCCATTCCGTTTCTAAATTAGCAAGAGAAAGCGATTGACTCGGTGCTGCACTTTCAGAAGAATTAGCAAGGCGATCGCCAGAAGGAGTCGCACACCCGCTCAAACAAAGAGTTAGCATCGCAACAGTCAAACCAAGACCGCGCCGATAATAAAAAAACATAATTCGATCGATACAATTGGTGACTGGTGACTGGTGACTGGTGACTGATTAATGTACGGCAATTTCTAACATTTCTTCGGGGGTAAGATGAGAGTGAATAACCCGTCCGTCCATCAACCAGACGATGCGCTGGGTTTGCTTGGCGACTTCCGTTTCGTGAGTCACCATTACCACCGTCATGCCCGAGGCATTGAGTTCGCCGAATAAGTCTAAAATTTCTGCCGTCGTGCGAGAGTCCAATGCACCTGTAGGTTCATCTGCCAGTAAAATCGCTGGCTGATTGACGATCGCCCGAGCGATCGCAACCCGTTGTTGCTGTCCCCCAGAGAGTTGATTGGGCTTATTGTGGAGGCGATCGCGCAAACCCACCCGAACAAGAGCCTCTTCGGCGCGATCGCGGCGTTCTCCCCGGGACATCCCCGCGTAAATCATGGGCAGAATCACATTATCCAATGCCGAAGACTGGGGTAATAAGTGAAATTGCTGAAAAACAAAACCAATTTTTTGATTGCGAATTTCCGCTAGGCGATCGTCGGAGAGGGAAGACACATCAACGCGATCGAGGAGATACGTGCCTTGAGACGGACTGTCCAAACAGCCGATGGTATTCATCATGGTTGACTTTCCCGAACCCGAAGGACCCATAATCGAACAGTATTCCCCGGTTTCAATGGTCAAATTCACCTCATCTAAGGCTCGAACCTCCACATCGCCACTCCCGTAAACCTTGGCGATATCTTCCATCTGCACGATTTTGAGCGGTGAAATTTTGCCCGATATCGCCCTCGGAGGCGCGATCGCGGGAGAATGCTCGAATTTAGAGGAATTGCTTACCATAAAATCAAAGAGACCGATAACTGTTGTCGGAAACGCTCCATCATCCATAACCCCATTATGGCTTATTGTCTCAACCCCGAATGCGCCCAGCCGAAAAACCAAAAAAGCGATCGCACCTGTATCAATTGCGGTTCTCCTTTGCTCCTCAAAGAACGCTATCGTGCCTTAAAAGCGTTGGGTCAGGGAGGGTTCGGGCGTACTTTTTTAGGGATTGACGAGCATTTCCCCAAACATCCCACCTGCGTTATCAAGCAATTATATCTGCAACAAGCCACGCCAGAAGTGACAGCCAAGGCTATGGATTTATTTCAACAGGAAGCCGTCCGGTTGAGCGAACTGGGGGATCATCCTCAAATTCCCGCCCTGCACGCTTATTTTGAAGAACGAGGTTATCTCTTTTTAGTCCAAGAATATATAGATGGCTTTCCTCTTGATGCCGCATCTTGGCAAAATATCACCGATAAGGAAGCCAAAATTTGGCAACTTTTGCGAGATTTACTGCCCGTTTTACAATTCATCCACGATCGCCAAGTCATTCATCGAGATATCAAACCGGATAATATCATGCAGCGTCGGGATAACGGGCAACTGGTACTGATTGATTTTGGAGTGGCGCGCCTTTTTACCGGGACAGCAATGATGGGGGGAGCGACAATCATCGGTACGCCGGGGTTTATGTCTCCAGAACAAATGCGAGGTAAAGTTCTGCCCGCCAGCGATCTCTATAGTTTGGGGGTAACTTGTTTGAATTTATTGGTGGGGGCGCATCCCGACGCGCTCTTTGATGTCATTGAAGAACGCTGGAAATGGCGCGATCGCCTGCCAGAAGGAACGCGCGTCAGTTCCAAATTAACCAAGGTTTTAAGTCGCTTAATCGAGCCATCTTTGCGCCAGCGCGCCCAATCTGCGGAGGAAATGATGCGAGAAATTGGTAAAATTCCCGTGGGGAAAAGACCGATCGCTCCTGCTCCCACCACCCAGATCCGCCGGCGATCGACCCCCAAACAGTTACTAACCGATCTCCAAGAACCTACTTTAAATCTCTCCGTTCCGCCCACTTCTAAACCTCACAAAACCCAAGACGGATTGATGCCCCGACAGAAAAGTGCGGTGGAGGAAGTGGAGATGGAGGATTTGCGCTTAAAATTATCGGGGGAGAAGGAAGAATCTCGCGTCCGCATCGATTATACTCGCTTAAAAAACCTCCTTGCTCGCAAGCGATGGAAGGAAGCCGATGCAGAAACGCGGAATATTTTGTGTGAATTGGCAGGAAAAAGAGCGGGAACGTATATTTTTAATAAAGATATAGAAAAATTGCCCTGTCAAGATTTAAAAGCAATTGATTATCTTTGGTTTAGTGCCAGTAAAGGGCGTTTCGGATTGCGAGTACAAAAACAAATTTACGAAGCCGTGGGGCAAGAATACGATCTATTTTGTCAGCAAGTGGGCTGGCCGGTTCAAGATACGAAAAACCACTCTTATTTGCGCTTTAATCTGCGATCGCCCCTCGGACATTTACCTTCTCGTTCTTGGATCGGGGGCATATCTTGGTGGAAGCACGCGGGTATTTTAACAGATCGTTTAAATCGTTGCGGTATCGGGCAATAAATCCAAATTCTGTAGGGACGTTGCATGCAACGTCCCTACATTAATTAAATTTCGGATTAAATTTCGGCGTAAGCGCGATCGATGATATGTTTGGCTACAGTTTGCGTTCCCGTATGCTCGTAATAATTGGTGGTCATATCGAGAAATGCGGCCAAATAGTCGAGCTTGTCGTCAGCAATTTCAATATAGTTGCTCAACTGAGACTTAATACCATCAACCGTTATTCCTTTGGATTCGACAAAGTTATTCATCCAATCCGTTACGGAGTTAAAACTATTGCCGATGAAAGCCAATTTTCCCGAAGAACTTCCCCCCGGAATCATTTCGCCTATTTTTCCAAAAGTGGGATGTCTTTCTAACTCGCTAGAACTCAATCCTTCAATCACTTCACCTGCTTTTTGCATGAAATCGGGGCCTAGAGGAATCATGGCATCAAAACAGACTAAAGCCGCCATGCGCATAATTGATTCACCGCCATAATCTGCTAAAGACTTGACAAAATCGCCGATATTATCTCCCGGAATTCCATTGACCGAACAGAATGCCAATAACTCGACCACAACTTTCAAACCCAGATCGATACTTTGAGCTTTATCGGCTTTGGGAGTAACTTTATTTAAAAAACTCAAGAAACCAATTTTTTCGCCCACTTTATTGGCTAATGCGGCTGCCCCTAATGCGGTATCGGCATTATCAACGGTTTGATACAACCACATCGCCCGTTGATAGCCTTCCGATTTGTCATTGTAAAGCCAAATCACCCGCTCGCCAATTTGATGAATGAGATCGTCATCATCTTCTCCCGTAACTTGGCGAATTGTGTTTTTAAAACCGACCGTATTTTGCCATTCTCCCGGAACGATGAAATCGAGGGCATTTAAGGCTTTAACGGTGATATTTCCTTCGGGCAGATTGTCTATAATTTCGTAGAAAGGTTTGCTCATGACTTTCTCCAGTAATTTTCAAAATTTTGGGTTCTCAATGCTAGTTAACCAGTCCGGCTAACCCAGAAAGATTAAATTTTTGTAACCAATCTTTGCGATCGCCTTCGACAAAACTTGCATCCCGAGACAGGACTTTCACCTGCAAGCGGTCTTTGACTAAAACACCCGTTCCTTTGCTGCCTTGTTTGGCGATGGGATAGCCTTGAATGTTTTCCTTGCTGCTGGCATATTTTTTAGCAGAAGCGGGGGTGCTGGAAATATCAGAAACTGAAAGAAGGGCTACTTCTTTACCGTCTTTTTTCAGTTTCGCTTGGGCGAAACCTTGCTTTTCTTGGGAGAAAACAACCGTGTAACCGCTTCCCTGCTTGGGAAAGAATTTGTTAAATTGTGCCCCTTGAATGGCTTCTTTCGCGACGGCGGTAGCTTTGCGCTTGGTACTCTCTTTTTGTACGTCTTTAAAGTCTTGTTTGGTCTCTGCTCTAACTTGTCGCGTGGGGGCAACATTGGCGGGTCGATCGAGGTTTTGCAAGCCTACGAGGTCGAACTTGGCGAGTAAGGCTTCGCGATCGCTCTCGGCAAAATTGGTCGCCCGAGACAGGACTTTCACCTGAAAGCGATCGCTAACAAGAACGCCCGTCCCTTTACTTCCTTGCTTAGCCGAAGGAAATCCGCTAATTTGACTGGTGCTGCTGGCGTATTTCGTCGCTGCGGATGGAGTGCTGACCGTATCGGAAATGGAAATCACGGCTAATTCTTTACCGCCTTGCTTCCATTTGGCTTGAGCAAATCCTGCTTTTTCTTGTGAGAAAACGACATCGAAACCATTTCCGGGTTTGGGGAAGAACTTGTTAAATTGGCCGCCCGCGATCGCATTTTTGGCTACGGCGGTGGCTCCCCGCTTGCTACTTTCTTTTTGAATCTGGTTGAGGGTCTTTTTCGGGGAGGGGGAGGCTTGGGGACTGACTTGGGGAGTTGAAGATGTTGTTGAGGTTGAGGTTGTTGTTCTCGTCGCAACATTTTGCTGGCGACTTTCGCGATCGGCCTGTGCAAATTCTGAAGAGGAGGAGGACGAACAAGCGGTAAAACCAAACACCGCCATCAAAACAAAAATCGCAAATACCTTCTTGAATTTGAATAAGTGCATATTTTCTCCAGTCAAATTTGGGACTCGCCCTCATTATGGCTTGCAATTTTTGAGTTAACAAGATCCTTAACTTTCCGTTACCGGGCATTACAGAAGACGCAAAAGGGAGTACAAGGGAAGATAGACCCCAGATTTTTTCAGAAACCAGCAAAAGAATGCGAATTTTACTTTACTCCTACAATTACTATCCCGAACCCATTGGTATTGCGCCCCTGATGACGGAATTGGCTGAGGGGTTGGTCAAACGCGGCCACGAAGTTCGCGTCGTCACGGCAGTCCCTTGGTATCCTAAAAGTGAGATTTACGAGGAGTATCGCGGCAAGCTCTATCTTGCAGAAGAAAGAAATGGGGTTAAAATTCAACGCTGTTACGTGCGATCGAGCAAGAAACGCACGTTTTTGAATCGTGCTTTATTTGAACTCAGTTTTATGGTTCTGAGTTTTTTCCAAGCATTATTCGGGAAATACAATCAGCGACCGGATATTTTAATCTTAACGGTGCCCGGGCTGCCCGTCGGAGTTCCTGCCTCAGTTCTAAGTTGGATTTATCGATGCCCGACGATTTTAAATCTACAAGATATTTTACCTGATGCGGCGGTTCATGTGGGCTTATTAACGTCGAAAACAGCTATCAAAATATTTACCCAGTTAGAAAAATATAATTATCGCACGGCAACCAATATCTCGGTAATTTCCCAAGGATTTACGGAGAATTTGTTAGGAAAGAACGTGCCAGAGGAAAAGATTGCTTTAATTCCCAATTGGGTTGATGTGGATTTTATTAAACCCTTCCCGAAAGAAGATAACTTTTTTCGCCGAGAGAATGGCTTGGAGGGAAAGTTTATCGTGCTATATTCCGGTAATATTGCCCTCACCCAAGGTTTGGAAACTGTCATCGATGCGGCGACCTATCTGCAAGATATTTCCGATTTGGCGGTGGCGATCGTGGGAGAAGAAAGAGCCTTAGAGCGGTTGCGAGAATATTGCCAACAAAAAGCCGTTAATAATGTCACCCTGCGACCGTTTCAACCGCGAGAAAAGTTACCGGAAATGCTTTCGGCGGCGGATATTGGTTTGGTCGTGCAAAAAAAGAATGTGATTTCCTTTAATATGCCCTCGAAAATTCAGGTTTTATTAGCAAGCGGTCGGGCAATTGTTGCCTCTGTTCCCAATACGGGAACAGCAGCTAATGCTATTCGCGAGAGTGGGGGTGGAATTGTCGTCCCGCCAGAAGATCCCCAAGCTCTCGCCGCAGCCATTCGAGAGTTATATCGCGATCGCGATCGCGTGGCCGAGTTAGGCGCAAAAAGCCGTCAACACGCGATCGCCACTTATTCTTTTTCGACTGCTTTGGATCGCTACGAAGCCTTATTTTCTAAGTTATCGACAAGACAACAGTCGAAGAAGCACTGAGGAGTGCGGAAATAAGCTCGGGTAGCATAGAGACAGTCGATCAGCAAAAAAATTACAATCCGTGGCTACATCCAAAACTCTCGCCAGAACCCCGCTCTTTGAAGAAATTACAGCATTAGGGGCGCGTTTCACAGACTTTGCCGGCTGGGAAATGCCCGTGCAATTTTCCGGACTCAAACAAGAACACGCCGCCGTGCGATCGCGATCGGGAATGTTCGATATTTCCCACATGGGTAAATTTCTTCTGAGCGGGCAAAACTTACTCTCTCATCTCCAACCCCTCTTTCCTTCCGATCTAGAGCGATTGCAGGTCGGACAGGCACAATATACCGTCCTGTTAAATGCTCGCGGCGGCATCATCGATGATGTCATTATCTATTACCAAGGGGAAAATGAGACGGGCTGGCAACAGGGGGTGGCGATCGTCAATGCCGCCACGCGATCGCGGGATAAGGCATGGATGCTCGCACATTTGGAAGAGTCGGGGGTAACGTTGCAAGATGTGTCCAAAGAGAAGGTTTTATTGGCAGTACAGGGCCCTGACGCGATCGCCATTCTCAAACCCCTAGTCGAGGGCGATCTAGAATCCCTCAAAGCCTTCGAGCATCTCAATGCAACCATCGCGGGAGAGTCGGCGTTTATCGCCCGCACTGGCTACACGGGAGAGGACGGCTTTGAAATTATGCTTTCTGCCGCAGCAGGGGTGCAACTATGGCGATCGCTTCTCGCGGCTGGGGTTGCGCCTTGCGGGTTGGGGGCGCGGGATACGTTACGCTTAGAAGCGGCAATGGCACTCTACGGACAGGATATTACCGATAATACCACTCCTTTAGAAGCGGGATTGAGTTGGCTGGTACATTTGCCAACAAAGGGGGAATTTATGGGGCGAGACGTTTTAGAGCAACAAAAAGAAAACGGTCTCGATCGCAAGCTCATCGGTTTGGAAATGCAGGGACGTTATATTGCCCGTCACGGCTATCCCATTATTTCCGAGGGGGAAAAGGTGGGGGAAGTCACAAGCGGAACCCTCTCCCCGACTTTAGGGAAAGCGATCGCTTTGGCTTACGTCCCCAAAGGTTTGGCGAAGAAAGGAACGCCCCTCGAGGTCGAAATTCGCGGTAAAACTCACCCGGCCATTGTCGTGAAAAAGCCTTTTTATCGCTCTCCCCATCGAGCTTAGCCTCATCTTTTGTATCTTTTCTGTTGCGATCGCTCGGCATTTCGTAAAGTTTGTTTGCGATCGTGAAATAGATTCTCACGGGATGATAATGTGGAAATTGAAGGAAAAAAACCTTCTTCAAAAAACGGCAAACATGATAGCAACAGAGCCAAACACTCTGCGTACGCCAACTTGGTTAAATATCTAAGCTGTTTCCATGTCTGGGTATCCCATGCCCATCTCAAAAAACCAGAGCTATTCTTACAAGAAAACTCTTATTCTCTAAACTGAAAATCTGAGGGAAAGTTCCAGAACGTGCGGAAAAATAAAATTCCCACTTCAGAAGACCCCAAGGAAAACTCGAGGAATAATAGAGAAAAGGGAGCAAGTCTAGAAGAAAAAGCTCTGGTTTTGAATTTTCAAGGGTTTGCGTATTTCATCCAAAATTGAACAATTTATTGTTTAAGTAAAGTTTTATTTCGGATCGAGAACGATCGGGAAAAACCTGCTAAATTGATAATTGAAGCAGTCAAGAAAAGATGCTTCCCTGGCAGATAAAACAGCCAAGCCTAAATAAACTAAACTAACAAGTACGAGAGGTAAACAAAGCTGTTAATTCCTATCTGTCTCGCCAACCAAAGCAGTACATCGCAAGAAAGCAAAATTTCCCTTAATAGCGATTCTGGGAGCCATACAACTGAAACTTAAATACTGAAACTTAAATACTGAAACTTGAGTATTGAGTGCACCTCTAATTAACCTCATTAACCTAGAGAGCCATACAACCCAAATTCAAAGTTTCACTATTCAAAGTTTCACTCAGTTGCAACTCCGCATAGTCTCCAAAAAGATTGGGAAGTCCCTTGTAAGTCTAGCCGACGTACTGTTTTTGTCATATTTATTTTTGTCATATCTAGGTATCAGTTATGGGTTGTTGGTTTCTCCCTCTTGGGAAGGTTAGCAGGTGAGAAAAGTTAGAGTCCGGGCAAGCGATCGCGATCGCCCTTCAAAAACAGGCCAAAATCAAAGATAATCAGGAATTGTTCGCGATCTACGAATCATGCAACTAACTCCCCAAGAGAAAGATAAGCTCTTAATCTTCACCGCAGCCCTCCTTGCCGAACGACGCAAAGAGAGAGGACTCAAACTCAATTATCCCGAAGCCGTCGCTTATCTTTCTGCGGCAATTCTCGAAGGGGCAAGGGAAGGGCGCACCGTCGCCGAACTCATGGAATACGGCAGAACCTTACTGAGTCGCGAGGATGTCATGGAAGGCATACCGGAAATGCTGCCAGAAGTGCAAGTCGAAGCGACCTTTCTCGATGGCACCAAACTCGTCACCGTACACGATCCCATTCGTTAAGCCATGAAACCCCCCAAATGGTTGCAACGACTCGGGCAAATCTTCTTGGGCTTATTTCTTCTGTTGTCGATCGCCCTCTCGTGGCAGTTATATCGTGCCGCCTCTCAACCCGTCGAAGCACTTTTAGTCTTGGGGGGAAGCATTCGCCGGGAAATTTATGTTGCCGAACTGAGTCGAGACTATCCCGATGCCAAAATTTTAATCTCCAACGGGTCGCGATCGCCCTGCATTTGGCTGATTTTCGATCGCGCCAAGGCTTCGATGGAAAATGTCTGTCTGGAACGATGCGCCCGCAATACCTTCCGTAACTTCTACTACACCACGCCCATTCTCAGGGAGTGGGGAGTCAAGCATATCAAACTGATTACCTCGAAAACCCATCTCCCTCGCGCTATTTGGATGGCACGCATCCATCTGGGAATTCACAAAATCTGGGTAGATTTGGATATTGCCGAAGAGAAAGGAGTGCCGGGAAATCGGGAATTTTGGCTGAAAACCGTCCTTGATGTGACCCGCAGTGGAGCTTGGGCGATCGCCAGTCTGGTTCTACCGCCGCCAAAGTGCGATCGCGTTCGGACTTTAACGGAGGTGAATATGCAAGCATGGCTGGAAAAGGGATTCAAATGCGAATATCAAGCCAATTTAGATAAAATCATCAAACAACTCCAAGAACGACAGAAATCCCTAAATCCCTAAATTTTCTCTCTCCATTGATAATTCTTCGTGCATAGTCGATAATTAGAGCCAGCTTTCCCATTGATAATTAATCATTAAGATGAGTAAGACCGCCAATCAACTCGCCGCCCTGAATAATTTGCTGACCGGGCAGAATATCGTTTTTACCGGGCTGGCTTGGTCTGCGGCTACGGTTTTCTTTTTTCTGTCTTTTAGCATCACCTTACCAGGAGAAGAAACACCCCTTTGGTATTCCTTGGGAACTTATATTCTCGAAACCTTTCCCTATGGCATAGCAGCATGGTTGTGCTATCGCAATTGGAAAAGCCCTCAAATTGCAAGCGGACGGGAAGTGTGGTTTTTTATCGGTCTGGGACTGGCGGCATATTTTCTGGCAAATTTCTTGTTTGGCATTTGGGAACTCTATTTCGGGCTGGATCCGGAAATTTCTCCCGCTGATCTATTCTACGTCAGCTTCACTATTTTTGTGGGTTGGGGCATGGTTTTGGCGGTTTTACCAAGGCGTTTGAACCTAGAACTAAAACAGTGGGGCGTGATTGCTTTGGTTGCTGTAGCCGGTATTGCATTCGCCCTGTGGTTGAATGCGGCAACGGCTGAGGGAGAATTAGAAGTTGAAGAGATTGTCCCGACTCCCACCGAGCAAGTGGAAAATGCGGAAGCGGAGGCGGCGATCGCGCCAGTAGAAGCCGAAGAGGAAGATCCCTACGAAAGCTACAAAGGGCTACCGGGTATTATCGTGGCAACCGATCGCTTTTTGGGGAGATTCGCAAGACCGATTAGCTTATTCTACGCCGTGGCAGATGTCGGCCTGATGATTATCGCTTCTACTCTATTACTCGCTTTTTGGGGCGGGCGTTTTTCCCAGTCTTGGCGGATGATTGCTGCGGCGGTACTGGCAAAATATATCGCTGATATGTGGCTGAAATATGTGGCATCTTTACCGGGGCAATACGAAAGCGGTGCATTGATGGAGGTCTTTTACGTGTTTGCTGGGGTTTTATTCGCGATCGGCACGGCTTTGGAATATGACGTTTCTACCAGTCGTCGGGGGCGGCGGAGAAGGGGTTTTTGACATCTTCTCCCTCCTGCGCTTCCCTCACGGTTCGCGCTTCATTGGATGGTGCTGTCTTGAGGTCGAGGGATGCTGAGATTTCCTCAGCATATCCAACGAGGGGGTTAGGATTGAGGCGAGTTATTTGCACGATCGCTCCCGATCAGTTCCATGATGGAACGATCGTTAAACTCGGCAGCTAAACTGAGGACGCGATCGCAAAATACGGTATAGTCTGGATTCATCTCGCGAATGCGTCGCGCTTCGGTTTCAATTGTATCGATATCGCCGATGCGGGTAGCTTGCAAGAGTTGCGCTAACTCGGATGGGGGGGGATAAATTATCTCTTTCGGGTTGTTCTCGATCGCCTCGGTTGTTTCTCCTATTAAAATCCGATTGCGATCGCCGCGATCCCCTAGGATTTTCCCCCGCTCTGTTGTGGTTTCGGCTTCTACCCATTCGTGAGAAACGGCAAATTCGATCTCAAAAGCGAAGGTGCTCCCTTGACCGAAAACACTCCTCACTTCGATCTCGCTGCCCATCATCTCGACGATCTTGCGACAGATTGCCAGCCCTAACCCCGTGCCTTCGGCTCGTTGGGAAGCCGATCCCACTTGCTCGAAGGGTTCAAAGATATTTTCGATTTGTTCTGGGGTCATACCAACTCCGGTATCTGCGATTTTAAAGCGAATGCGATGGGCGGGCGATCGCGGATTGGTGACGGAGGAAGGGGAAGCGGTAATGGAAAAGGTCACGCGCCCTTTGTGAGTGAATTTAACGGCATTACCGAGCAAATTAATCAGAACCTGACGCAAGCGTTTTTCGTCAGCCACAACCCCTTGGGGGAGATTTTCTGCCGGAAGATAATCGAAAGAAATGCCTTTTTGTTTGGCGCGAATGCGGAGAATTTCAGCAATTCCAGCCAGAAAAGCCGGCAAGTGGAAGTCATTGACATACAACTCCATTTTTCGTGCTTCAATTTTGGAGAGATCGAGACTGTCGTTAATTAAAGTGAGGAGATGAGAGCCAGCTTGCTGGATAATTTTGATGCCATCTCGGTGTTGATTGAGGTCGCGGGCGCGATTCATAATCTGAGCGTAACCGAGAATGCCGTTGAGGGGCGTGCGCAACTCGTGGCTCATATTGGCGAGGAATTCGCTTTTGGCTTGGTTGGCTGCATCGGCTTTTTCTTTGGCCTCGGCTAGCTCTGCGGTTCTGGCTTTAACTCGGCGCTCGAGGTCGGCGTTAGTTTCGGCAAGGGCGTTAAATGAATCTCGCAATTGTTCGGCCATGCGATTGAAGGCGCGAGCTAGACTTTGCAATTCATCAATGCCCGGAATTTCGACCGATCGCGTTAAATCCCCTGCCGCAATGGCTTCTGAGGCATCCCGCAGGCGTTGAATGGGCCGGGAGATCCAGTTTGAGGTGAGAATGCCGGAAACGATCGCCAGGATAGACGCGGCTAAACACAACAGGAGGGTGCGGCGGTTATTGGCTTGAATTTCTGCCATAAAGTCGGCTTCCCGCACGAGTACTCCCACGAGCCAATCGAGGCCGTATTCGTCTCGGAAGGGGATTAATTGCAGGAAATAACGTTGTCCCGATAGCTCTAGGGGGGTTTGTCGAGGGGTGTCGAAACTATCGAGATCTTGACGAATGGATGCGATCGCGGAACTGAGGATCGGATCGGGAGCGCGATCGCCGCGAATTCGTTGGATTGCCCCGGTTTCATCCCGCAGGAAGGGGGATTCGAGAGCGGAACCGGCCACCAAGTCGCCAGAACGCTCGATAATAAAGATCTGCCCGGATTCCCCCGCATCGAGTTGGCGCAGATAGCGATCGACGCGAGCGAGGGTTAAATCGGCAAAAACAACCCCTTGTATTCTGCCATCGGGGGCGATCGCCGGGGCGGAGGCAGAGATGGCTAAATAGGGCAGCCCGGTCATGGAAAAGATGGGATTCCACACGGATTTTCCGGCTTGCAGGGCGTTACTATAGCCTGGCGGGGTGTTTTGGGGGTCGAAATCGGGGGTGACGGACAGCAATTCCCCCAGATTGCCTCGGTCGTCGAGGGCGAAGGTTTGCACGACATTGGGACGCGATCGCAACACCAGAGCAGCTTGCAGATCGCCTCCAAACCGAGAGACCATAAACATTTCATTCTCGGTACTCACAAAAGAGATCAGCGCCAACCCGTCAAAACGTTGCAATTGTTTCCAAAAATGTCGTTGCAGGACTTCGGGGGTGTCAAGATCGAGGTTGCCCAGTTGAATAGCATCGAGATTGAGTTGATTGACTAACTGGGGCTGACTTAAATAAGTAGCCAGTTGTTCTTCAACCCGTCGGGCCACTTCTCCCGCCAGTTGCGTTGCCAAATCTGCCACGGCTCTCTGACCGTTGCGAAAGGAAAGCCAACCCACCAAGCTCGCGGCCGCCGTGACTTGTAGGACGAAAGGCACAATTGACACCAATCGCAGTGAGGGTCGTTTGAAGCTGAAAAATTTCTGCATGGAAGGAGACTGAGAAGGAAGATAGCAAAGGCACAGCGCAATTTTCAGTATCTGCAAGAAAGGTTAAGGTATTGCGATCGCGGCAACGATTGCCCCTAGTTTTGTTCTTGATGAAGATCTGGCGAAATTACCACGTTTCTATCTTCTTCTTTCTGGCTTTTTTTGCAATCTTCCGGAGTTCGAGAAATTCATCCACAACTCGTCTATTGTCTAGGGTTTTCCGTTCTCGATCGCCGTTTCTGGGAGAGGGTTGGGGGTTTATCTGGCGGGATTGCTTACTCTAATATTTTTATTGCGCGATCGTTGAGTTCGATTTCCACAAAAGAATTGTATCTAATTGCAGAAATCAAGGGAGCAAGAATTTCTAATGTCGAACGATCTTGAAAATGTTGGGGTTTGGTTTCGGGATGGGGATAATAGATGAGACTTGAATAAGTTTTTTTCTGAAAAGTTAGCCGACAGGGGGAGAAAGAAAAATCCTCTGCTGGCGATTCTGCATACCATTTGACTTGACGAAATGTATATTCGGGTTTGAGAAGTGAAAATTGCTGCGGTTCGATAGAAATATTTAACGTACCGGGAAAATAAGGCGTTAAATCCAACCCCAATTGTTGAAAAAAAGGAGCTTGCATGGCAATACTACCTTGGGGATAGGGGGTATTTTCTCCTTGTCCCGAGGCAACGCCATATCCGGGTTTCACGATACCTTTAACAGCGATCCAATTCATCATTTTTGAGTTAATTGAGATGCAACACAATTTTGCATTGAATTGCTCGGGCTAGTGCGATCGCACCCTGAATTCAAGACCGCACCCAAAATAATATTAAGAAGGATCGACCCGAGTCAAGGGTTCGACTAACAAGACAATGCTATCGGAATAGCCAACAACGCGGACGATTTCCCCTTCTGAGAGGGTAACATTCAAATCGCACCGCGCCCGCCACCAAGAGGCACGATAGCGCACCTGTCCGATCCGGTAAGGCGAGATTTCGCTGGTTACGATGGCTTCGTCATCGAGTCGTTGGGTTAATTTGACTTTCGGAAAAACGCGATCGTTTCCGAGCGGATTTCTTGCACCAGATAAGCCAAAAAATTGAAAGATGGGTAAAAGCACGGTCATTCCCTCCAAGTCGAAATCGAGTGAGAAAAGGATCTCTTTAATATTCTCTCTGGGATAATTGGGAGATTTTATGCAGGGAGTGTCGATCGAAATGGCAGTTTAATGACAGTTTTCGGTATATTTTGACGATCTCTGGGTTCGCGTGTCAAATTTTGCTTAATCTTCTTTCGCTTAATCTTCGGTCGTTTGCGTAAAATGCCTTTTAAAGCGGCAATCGATGCGATCGCTTTTTTGTTGGTTGCAACTACTGCACAAGGTTTGCAGGTTGCTAATATCGTTCGTTCCGCCTTTGGCGAGGGGAATAATATGATCTACTTGTAATTTTACAGTTTTATTGGTTTTACCGCAGCTTTTATATTGATAGTTATCTCGCTCGAAAACATATTGACGAACGGCTGGGGGAATTGGGATTCTGGGTGTTTTCTCCATTTTTTAGTTTAATTTATTGCGAAACATCTTTGAGAGATTTGCGAATATCGTCTAGAACGGATTCGGGTTGTCCCGGAGATTCATTTTGTTGTTCTTCGGGTTCGTCAGGACAAAATTCAAGGCTCATTTTTAAACGGAACTTTCCTTTTTTCCAACCACCACCAGTATTTTTCATTAGTTCGCATTCTACACCGTCACTCAGTAGCTTCATTTCTGTGGTGTAAGAACTACGTGCAGATTGAAGTATTTTCGCGATCGCAGAAACAATTTCTGACGATCTATAGGTAAAAGAATGTTCGGACTCTAGACCAAAAAAGTAGTGAGAATACCTATCTTCTGAATTTTGTCGGTTTCCTTCTGTTTTAGTAACAATGTCATTATTTTGCAAAGGATAGAATTCTTGAGTCATATTGAAAAAGGGGTTACAGGAACGCACAGATTTCCACTTTACTAGAATACCATTGTCAAGTCAATAAAGTCAAGCCAAAAGCAAACAATTTTTAATGATTTGTGATTGAATTGTAAAACCGAGAAAGGGTGCAAGCATTGCACCCCTACGGAGTTTATTCCGTTGTATCGTTGCTTGCTTGACTTTCTGAATCTTCCTCATGCTCGATCGCATCTGATGAAGGAACAATAAACTCAGTATCGGCGATCGTAGGTAACTGCTTGTCGTATAACTGCATGAACTGCAAGCAGGTATTAATATTCGTGACAGCATCGTTATATTCGGCAATTTTTGCCTCAATCGTATCTAAAACTCGACGATTGCGAGCGATTTTTTCTTCTGCTTCTTGCTCTAGGGTTTGCTCCAGATAAGCACGAGCGCGATCGTACTGATGTAAAATATCATCTGCCTGCTGCTTCGCCATCGGTAAAATTTGCGTTTTGATCGTTTGATTGACCGTTTGGCGAAAGTTTCGACGAATTGTTGCCGATACTTTGGGTTCAAAGTCTAACATTAATAATTGACGAATTGCGGGTTCGGCTTCAACGATGCTCTCTGCATCGTAACCGCGAGAAGTTTGTTGTAAAGTTTGCCGGAATTGGTAAATCGAAAATGTCCCTTCATCGTAAAAACGAGGACTTTCCCGAACATAGCGATCGCACTCCGTCCTCGCCTCGCTACTCAAAGTCTCGCATAATACATTCTGCAAGTGCTGAATTTTCTCCTCAATACCGCCATCATTGCCCAATAAACGGTAAAGTTGGCGATAGTGTTCCGTGGTTTGTAAGCGTTCAAATAAACGCCGACAAAAGTTTATCGCGACCATTTGAACATTCTCGATTAACACATCTTCTAACTGATTGGCAAGATAATAAAGTGCTTCTACCAAAACAGCTAATAACGGCGCGCTTGCGTTGCGAGTATGACTTTCTGTAGAACGACCATATGCGTCTCGAACTGAGAACGTATTAATTAATCGATCGAGGCAATTGACCATTTTTTCTTGCAGCGTTTTAAAGTCTTGCTCAAACTCCTCATCTAAATTAATCACAATTTGATTGATTTCGGTTTCGATATAATCCAGAAATTCTTAGCCGACGGCTTGCAATTGATGGTTTAAACGCTCTAATTCTTGGGCTTTCATGGCATCAATTTCCCGAGGCTGACTTTCTAATTCTTGACGATTAGCGATATAATATTTTCGCAAGGCAATACACAAAGGTTGCAGATCGTCAGCCAAATTTTTAAATAATTCCGGTCGCTTTTCCTCGGTTAAATAGCGAGTAATGGCACTGCGAAACTCTTCGATACCGCTATCTTTAATTAAGCGATCGATCAGGGGATTTCTCCACTCGCTGAGAATGCGGACGTAATTTTCATTGGGGGTTTCATAACCATTCACGGAAACGCGAAACTCGCTTCCCGAAAGTTTACCCGAATTAGCGCAATAATTGTTAAATTCACTGACAAATTGAGGCGTTTCCTCTGTCCCTCCCAAACCCTTAACACTTTCAGAAAAAAGAGAATTCAAGCCAAAGCGATCGCCTACCGTAGTTTGCTTGATTTGACTGCCATAAAAGCCCAATAAACCACTTGTTTTATAAATCCGCTTGCTCTCGCGAAATTGGTCGGCGATCAAACTTTCCAAACGCTGTCGCAATTGGGCATTGTACCAAGTTTCATCAATGCGATTGAAGATGTAAAAGACGCGATCGCGGATGCCCGGATTTGCTTTCATTTTCTCCAAAAGTTCCGTTTCTTCCGTCGTCATATCTCCCGCAGCCGCAGGCTTTAACACTGTCACTACTGCCGAAGTTTCCGGGTCTTCAATTTTGTTATAAGTTAATTCTGCATCTTTTTTTACCGGCGCATCAATTCCCGGCATATCCACCAAAACATTCCCATCTTCTAATAAAGGATGATGACAGTAATATTGTAAGCGCTTGAGCACCGAACTATTACTTCCCCGTCGCGCGTATCCCGCCGCTTCTGCTAAATTAGAGAAGTTAAATTGCTCCATGGAATAGGTTGCATTTTATAAGGTTTGCAGGCGATCGCGATTATTAACATATCCTTCTAACAACAAAGAAAGGGCTTTCGCTTGTTTGGCGCGTTCCGATTTACTTTCTCCCCCCTCTGCGGCGATAATTGTATTGCATCCCTGTTGCAAAAGCTGAAGCACTTCCGGTTGACTAATATTTGCCGATGTATCTAAATTTAGCTTCTGACAGATGTTCTGTAACCTCTGCTTCGCTTAGAAAGGTTAAAACAACTCGTTCCTCGTCGGGTTCGGCATATTCAATCGAGCATTCCGTTCCCGTAGCGTGACCCTCTGCACTGTATAATAACTCTCGTTCTAAGAGGGCATTAATTAACATGGATTTTCCCGCACTAAATGCCCCAGCGAAAACGATTTCAAACTTAGGCGCGATCGCTTTTTTCAAAGAAGATTCTACCGCCGTTGTTGTC
>JBCCVR010000145.1:0-19267 GCA_039194995.1 Cyanobacteria bacterium P01_E01_bin.42
CGAACTATTTTGTAGAGTTGCATTTTTAAAATTTGCATCTTTAATGCCAGAGCTTCCACTGCCTACTAAACCCTCAATATCAGCATTCTCAAAGTTGGCACTATCCATCCCGGATTTATAAAGAAATAGGCCTTTTATCTTAGCATTTTTGAAGTTTGCATTTTCAAATGTACCACTAAATACCTGAATTTTTTCTAAGTTTGCATTTTTTAAATTTGCACCTTTTAGAGCGCCTCCAAATCGGACATTTTTAAAATACGCCCCAGCGAGATTAGCATTAACTAAGTTTCCACTGATAGTAATATCTTGAAAAGTACATCCCGGACATTCTCCTGTTTCCATTAAACGCTTTAAATTTTCTTCCAATGGCTCGATCTCTAATAATGCTTCTTTGGGAAATTTAGGCGATTCCACACTCTTTCTGGCAATCGTCCGGATCGAACCTGTAAATTGTTTCATCGATCCTTTAACCTCCCATTCTCTAGTTGCAATAAATTGATTCAGTAATATCGATCCTGCTGTAAGGCCAGATGCGATCGCAATCAACAATGCACTCACCCCCCAAAATGTCGGTTTGCGATCGCTAAAAAAGTAAATTAAATCAGTCCAAAGTCTTATTTTAACATCCGTATCGATCGCCTCCAATGCTTTCCGAGCAACAGTCGCATTGGGAAAACGTCGCTCCATTTGCGGTTCTGTCATTTTTTTGAGCCATGCGACAAATTTGGGATTCAGATTGGGAGGCAAGCGAGTAAAATCAAGCTGATAGCGATCGCTCATAATCTCGTTAATTTGACTGGAGCGAATTGATGCTAATAGACAGAATAACGTTACGCCTAAACTATATAAATCCGAGGCTTGGGTTAACTGGCGATTATACATTTGCTCTGGTGGCATAAATCCCATCGTTCCTTTTACAACGCTACTCGCTGCGACATTGCCTTCACCCCGATGAACGAATCCAAAATCGATTAAATAGACCTTTATTAGTTCCTCTCGCGTTTCCACTAAAATATTTTCTGGCTTGATATCGCGATGAATGACGGCAGGTTTTTGATTTTGCAAATCAATCAAAATATCGAGCATTGCGATCGCGATCTGTTTGACTTGTGCGGGAGTCCAATAACGATTTTCTCCCAGAGATGGCGCATTTTTATACTCTTGCACCAAACAAAATCCTGTCTGCGTTTCAAAAGAATCGAGATAGCGGGGAATTACCGGGGACTCTAAAGATTTCAATGCCTCAGTTTCCGACTCGAAAGAATCGTAATTCGACCAATCATCGCGAACTCTACCAAACTGAAATTGTTTTATAACAACAGGTTTTTGCGCTTCGATTTCAGTAGCAAGATAAGTCACCCGTCCGCTTGGTTCGTTTGCACCGAGAATCTTTTGGACGCGGTAGCCGCGATCGCTAAAATCGGGGTAATCATTCATGCTTGCTTCCATCCGGCATTATTGCTCCTTGTAGACTTTTGGCTTCTTTATCTAGACTATTAATCCAATGAATACTCGCACCGAGTAAATTAGCATTTTTTAAGTTAACTTCGCTAAACCCTTGGAGTGGCTCGAGTGCAGCATTTTTTAAATTTGCCCCCTCCATATTAGCGCCATCAATATAAGTATTGTCGATATAGATGTGTTCCAAATTTGCATTTTTCAAATTGACATGCCAAAGCCCAGTATAGTAAACAAGTTTGGCTCGGTATAAATCGGCTCTTTCTAAGTTGGAATAAGCGAGGTTTGTATCATAAATTTCTGCCAATTTAAGGCTTGCTTCTACTAAAGTTGTATTTCTCATATTTGTTTCGCCTAGAATAGCTGCATCTAACTGACTATTACTTAAATCAGCAAATCTTAAATCGGCTCGTCTCAAATCGACTTTAGTTAAATTGGCTCGCACCAGTTGTGCTTCTTTGAGTTGTGCATTTTGTAGATTTGCACCGCTCAAAATTGCCGATCGTAGTCTTGCTCGGTTGAGATTGGCCAGTTTTAAATTTGCGCCTTGGAGTCGCGCCCCCGTTAAATTTGCACCCTGTAAATTTGCGTTTTTCAAATTCGCTTTCTTCAGGTTCGCATAACTCAAATCCATCCCCGCGAGATTACAACTCGGACAGGCTTTCGTTTTCAGTAATCTTTCTTTAGCGAGATATTTGTTGCGTTCGACATTAGACAAGTACGCGACCTGCTCGATCGCGTCAGATCCCCGCAACCTATCCGCTTTGGGTCGCTCTGGCATCATGAGGGCAACAATGGGGACGAGAGAAGCGATCGCCATCATTCCCAAGGAAATCGCCTCTTTACGCCGCCACAACCTATATGCCAATCGCCAGCCTAAAATCCCTCCTCTCCTCACTTTAATTCCTTGCAAAGCTGCTAAAGCCGCCAACCCGTTGACAAAGCGATCGCGCTTCCTCGGGGCGACCATTCGTTCCAACCACGTCACAAACCGGGGATTTAGCCCTTGTGGCAGGCGATGCTGAAAACGCAAGCATTTACTCCTCTCGTCCATTAACTCGCCGATTTCCGTCGATTTTACCCCTATCAGCAAACAAATGAGGGTTGCTCCCACTCCGTACAAATCCGAAGCCTCGGTCAGCGATCGCCCGAAAATTTGTTCCGGTGGCATAAAACCCAACGTGCCTTTAACCATGCTACTGGCTGCCAGTGCCTCCCCCCCAGAACGAGCAAAGCCAAAATCCACCAAATAAACCTCAAATTTGCCGTCTTTTTCCTTCACTAAAATATTTTCTGGCTTGATATCCCGGTGAATCACGATCGGCCATTGACTTTGCAAATAAACGAGAATTTCCAGTAAAGCGATCGCGATTTGTTCGATTTCTCCTAAAGTTAGCGATCGGTAAAGATGCAACGGTTGCGCCTGTTTGTACTCTTGCACGACA
Organism: Cyanobacteria bacterium P01_E01_bin.42; assembly: GCA_039194995.1. Classification (GTDB taxonomy): domain Bacteria; phylum Cyanobacteriota; class Cyanobacteriia; order Cyanobacteriales; family Spirulinaceae; genus CCY15215. Next base: position 2,904 of record JBCCVR010000145.1, read on the forward strand.
CAAAAACCCGTCTCCGTCGCAAACGCATCGCAAAAACGCGGGATACTGGGATGCTCTAAGCGTTGTAAAATACGAATTTCGGTCTCGTAAGCGCGATAATCCGACCAGTTCGCCCCCTGACAAGCAAACTGAAATTGTTTGAGGACTACCGATGTTTGGCTGGCGAGTTGCTTTGCCAGATAGGTGATACAGCCGCCAAAAGGATTTGCTCCCAATTGTTGGCGAATTTCGTAGCCATAGCTGGCAAAATCGAGAGAATTCATCTGCTTACACCCAACATTAGGAACGGAGGCAAGCGTGCTGGCATTGTTCGGGGCGATCGCTCTCCTCGTGTAGATTATACAAAAAAATACTCGATCGAGACAGATCGATCTGAACTTGTGACTCTTGGAAAATTCTCTCGCGATCGCCAAGCAATTCAACTCCAAGAGGTTAATCGCGATCGGCGAGGAATTTATTTGGCCAACTCCCAAACCTCAATGAAACCCATTTCGTCTTTTGGTTTGGAGTAGACCAACAAAATCGTGCCATCTCGGCTGGATACGAGAGAGGAGACCGGATCTTCGGAACGTGGTAAACTTCCACAGGTTTCGCCAGAAGGCACATCCCAAAACTCGATCCTGCCATCTCTTCCACCACCAATTAGAGTCTGACTGTCGGGCGCAAATACGAGACGATTGACGCTTGCGATCGAGATTGGCTCTCTCAGATTTAAGGTTTCGATATGACCCAAACGTAAGGCATTTTCACTACCCACAGCCAACCATTGATTATCCGGACTGACCGCCAAACAGCGAATATTGCTGCTGTCGGGAAATATTGGAGAGATCGTATCGCGTTTTTGTTTTGAGGAGCAGACAAACTGCGCTACTTCGATACTCGAGTCAGATTGCTTGCCAACAAGCACCGATCCATCTGCACTGGCTGCTATCATTCCCGTGGTGCCATAGAAGGGGTGGGGCATATAACCGGAGATTCTACCCCTTGTTCTAGAGATCGTGTCGAGAGGCTTCAGCATCCACAGGGCGGTATCCTCGTAACTGAGATAGCCATTGCTTACAGCAAAGAGATATTCGTCATTGGCTGCAAAAGCGATCGCGCTCAAGTTGCTATGGAATTGTGCATCGGGATGCCTCTTCTCAAAAGTTACTAACAGTGCCTCGGGTTTGCTCGAGTCAATTCGCCACAAGCTGGCAGTCATATCAGTGTGAGCGACTGCCAGCAGGCAACCATCATGACTCAAGGCAAGATGTGTGGGGTATACCGTGTTGGTTTCCGTGGCGGTACTTTCCCCAATCCACATTGTCTCTTTAACAGGGGGTAATTCGTGGATAAGTTCTCCGGTTTGAATATCTATACGACGAACGTTTCGATTATCAATTTCATAAAAATAGCGATTATCGTGGCTCATGAGAATGGGACATGCGGGATGAGCAAAACGACGGCAAAATCGATAATTGCGATAGTTGGGCGATCGCAATCTCTGTTGTTTTCCGGCTTCTCCTCCCAATATCGCCCCATCGGTTGGCGTTTGGGGGTTTGTTGAGAGTATCGGATCGGTTGGGTTGGGTTCGTTCATTTTCTGGCTATTTTTTCAGTCGGTGAGGGGTTTATTCGGCCAACTCCCAAACATTAATCCAACCCATTGGTTGGTCTTTGGGTTTGGAGTAGATTAATAAAATCGTTCCATCTCGGCTGGATACGAGAGCAGAGACTGGATCTTCATAACGCGGTAAACTCCCACATTGGTCCCCAGAAGGAATATCCCAAAACTGGACCCAGCCATCTTTGCCGCTAGAGATCAGAGTTCGACTATCGGGCGTAAATACGAGGCGATCGATCTGTGCTACCGAGATTGGCTCTCTCAAATCTAGGGTTTCTACATGACCCAAACGCAAGCTGTTCTCACTAACCGCAGCAAACCATTGATTATCCGGACTGACCGCCAAACCGAGAATATTGCTGTTGTCGGGAAATACTCGAGAGATTTGCTTGCGTTTTAGTTCTCGTTTTTTTCGCTTTATTTTGGAAGAGCAGACAAACTTGACGACTTCGATACTCGAGTCGGGTTTTTTGCCGACAAATACTGACCCATCTGCACTGACTGCCATCATTTCCATGCAGTCCTCCAAGGGTCTGGGAATATCCCGTGTTGGATAGCGGTGGGGAGGTTGCAATTTCCACATGGCGGTATGAACATCTTTCCACTTGTTAGAAGAAGCTAGAGCAAAGAGGTATTCGTCATTGGCAGTAAAAGCGACTCTCTTCAAAAGAGAAGGGGGTATGTCATAGTTCATATAGTTAGCATCGAGATTTCTAGCATCGAGATAGAGCAAAGGGTTCTCTGAATTCTGGTCAACTCGCCACAAAGTTGCAGTCAGCTCGTCGTGAGCCATTGCGAGCAGGCAACCGTCATGGCTTAGGGCAATATCAAAAATCAACCTAGAGCATGAGCCCGGGCGGTGGACTCTAGGGAAAGTGTAGACGCATTTTCCGGTTTGAATATCTATACGGCGAATGTCAAAGCCCGGGTAGTCGATTTCATAGAAATAACGATTATCGGGGCTAATGAAACGGGGACGCACGGGATGAGAAAAACGATGGCAAAATCGATAATTGCGATACTTGGGCGATCGCAATCTCTGTTGTTTTCCGGCTTCGCCCCCCAATACTGCCGCATCGGTTGGTATTGGGGAGTTTGTTGAGAGTACCGGATCCGTTGGGTTCGGCTCACTCATACTACTTTTACTAAAAGGTTTCTGCTAATGCAGACTCGCAGCGATCGCAGAGTAAGGGATGTTCGCTGGATGTGCCAACCGATGTGGAATAATTCCAACAGCGATCGCATTTATGTCCCTCTGCTTTAACAATTCCAATCGAAATCCGATCCGACTCGCTTTTATAATCTGCGGCTTGAATGTGATCGAGAGTGTCCACTAATTCAACTTGAGAAGCGAGGAAAAGATAGCGCAGTTCGTCAATGCGATTGCCCTGCAAGCTATCTGCTGGGTTCAGGGCTTGTAAAGACTTTTTCAAGTCTGCATCGGTGACATAAAGTAACACTTTCGCATCCAAAGAAGACCCGATCGCTTTCTCGCTCCGCGCCTGTTCCATGACCTTATTCACATCCGTCCGCAAATCCCGCAAAATTGCCCAAGAATCGGTCAATTCTGGCTTTTTCCACTCCGGTTTCATTTCAATCCATCCGGCTGTGAAAACGGATTTATAGGGGGTTTCATAGGGCAAAAATTGCCAGATGTCTTCCGCCATGTGGGACAGTACCGGAGCGATGGATTTGGCTAAGTTTTCTAGGGCGATCGCTAATACGGTTTGGCAACTGCGCCGACGGGGAGAATCCAACGCTGAAATATAAAGGCGATCCTTGGCAACGTCGAGATAAAAATTAGAGAGATCGACAACACAAAAATTCTGCACGGTTTGGAAGAACCGATAAAATTGATAAGTTTTAAACGCATCGCTGATATCGTCAAATACTTCGGTCATGCGATGCAACATATACTTATCCAATTCTGCCATCTCTTCATAAGCAACCGCGTGCTGTGCCGGATCGAAGTCGTGCAGATTCCCTAACAAAAATCGTGCTGTATTGCGAATCTTCCGGTAAACATCCGACAGTTGCTTGATAATATTGCCACCAATGAGAACATCGGAGGAATAATCCACAGAAGAGACCCACAGGCGCAAAACATCAGCACCATAAGGCGGCTCTTTCTTCTTATTATTCCCTCCATTAATAATCATCATCGGATCGATGACATTCCCCAAAGATTTACTCATTTTATAGCCCTTTTCATCGAGGGCAAATCCGTGAGTTAATACGGTTTTATAGGGGGCGCAACCATTCGTTGCGACGCTGGTTAACAGGCTCGATTGAAACCAACCGCGATGTTGATCCGAGCCTTCCAAATACATATCGACGGGATATTTTAACTCTTCTCGAGTCCCCGCCACCGCCGACCAAGAGGAACCGGAATCGAACCAAACATCCATCGTATCCGTTCCTTTCCGATAGGTCTTGCCATTGTTGCGATATTGTTCCGGTAATAGCTCTTCTACGGACAATTCCCACCAGGCATCGGAACCGCGATCGCGGATAATTTTCTGAATATGGTCGATGGTTTCTTGCGTGACTAAAGGTTCGTTGGTTTCCTCATCGTAAAAAACAGGAATAGGCATTCCCCAACTGCGCTGGCGAGAGATGCACCAATCCGCGCGATCGCTGACCATTGGCGTAATGCGATTCTGTCCTTGGGCGGGAATCCATTCGACGCTAGAAATCGCTTTTAATGCCTCGTCTCGGAATCCTTCTACCGAAGCAAACCATTGTTCCGTCGCTCGGAAAATTGTCGGTTTTTTCGTGCGCCAATCGTAGGGATATTTATGAGCGTAGGACTCTTCTAAAAGTAGTGCTTTGGCTTCGATTAAGGCTTCGATAATTGCACCATTGGCATCTTTTAAAACATTTAAGCCGGCAAATTTTCCCGCCTCTTCGGTAAAGTTTCCCCGTGCGTCTACAGGAGACAAAATCGGCAATCCGTAGCGTTTCCCGACGATAAAATCTTCTTGACCGTGACCCGGTGCCGTATGTACCAAACCCGTCCCGGATTCCGTCGTCACGTAGTCGCCGCCAATGAGAATTTTGCTCTCGCGATCGAACAAGGGATGCTTGTAAATGCAACCTTCTAATTCTGCACCTTTAACCGTCGTTTTTACCGTTAAAGTTTTACCAAACTTTTCGCCCAATTTCTCCCGCAAATCTTCAGCAACAATAAGATACTTAGGCGTGTCGATTTCTCCCTCCATTTCCACAACCGCATAGGTTAATTTCGGATTGAGTGCCACTGCCAAATTTGCCGGAATCGTCCAAGGAGTCGTCGTCCAAATTGCGACACCTAAATCGGGCAAAAATTCAGCGAATTTCTCCTCAACTGCGGGGGCTGTTTTTAACACGGAAAAAGCAACATAGATACTGCGAGAAGTGTGCCCTTCCGGATATTCTAATTCTGCTTCTGCTAGGGCGGTTTGAGAACTGGGACTCCAATGTACCGATTTTAAACCGCGATAGATATATCCCTTTAATGCCATTTTGCCAAAGACGGCAACTTGAGCGGCTTCGTATTCCGGTTGTAGGGTGAGATAGGGATTATCCCAATTTCCCCAAACCCCGAAACGCTTGAACCCCGATCGCTGTTCTTCCATCGCCGCGATCGCGAATTCTTTGGCTTTTTGTCGCAGAGATAAGGGGGTTAATTGCGATCGCTCTTTCTGCTTCATTTTTTGCAGCACTTTAAGCTCGATCGGCAGTCCATGACAGTCCCAACCGGGGACGTAACGAACCTTGCGCCCTTGCAAAATCTGGTATTTATTAACAATATCCTTAAGAATTTTATTCAGCGCATGACCCATGTGCAGCGATCCATTGGCATAAGGGGGGCCATCGTGCAGCACGAAAATTTCACCCGGATTATCCCGCGACAGGGTTTCGTAAATTTGCTCGCCCGCCCAAAATTGTTGCAATTCCGGCTCTCGCTTCACGGCATTTGCCCGCATGCTAAAGTCGGTTTTGGGAAGATTGACGGTTTCTTTGTAGCTCTGTTGTTCGGTCACGGTCTAATCCAGAATGCGATTTCTCCCTACCATTATCAATGAAAATTGCTTTTTCCGGCCAACTCCGATCGAATCGATATATTTGTATTAAATTAAGGGCGTGAAGATGATCTCCCTATTAGGTTAAAATAGAGGGCGATTGAGTTAAGCACAAAAGATTATGACCCAGCATTTTGAGGTGTTTGTTGAAAAAGATGCAGATGATTATTTTGTTGCCTCTGTCAGCGATTTAAAAGGATGCCATACTCAAGGGAAAACTCTTGAGGAATTAAAAGAACGAATCCAAGAAGCCATTGAGCTATGTTTGGAAGTAGAGAGTATAGTAGAACCTTTTGAAATTCATTTACGCGAAGTCAGGAACGTTGAATCTTCCGAATTAGAACGGATAATCGCCAAATCCGAGAATCTATAAATGAGTAATATTCCATCATTTACAGGTAAACAAATAATTTCAGCCTTGAGAAAGGGAGGATTTGAAGTTGCTCGAATTAAAGGGAGTCATCATATTTTGATTCATCCTGATGGTCGGAGGACAGTTGTTCCAGTCCATTCAGGTGAAACTATAGGACGAGGTTTGTTGGCCAGAATTCTACGAAATTGTGAGTTAACTCTAGATGAATTTCTAGAGTTGTTCTACAGGTAGATTGTACTTTTTACGTTCTGAGCGATCGCCGATTGCTGTTCGTTGATAGGATGGAGGGTGAAATTTAAGCAGGGATGAGGGACGTGAAACTTTTTGTTTATCATACGCCAGAATTAACCCCCACAGATTCGCTGCCCGACTGCGCGATCGTCATTGACGTGCTGCGGGCAACAACCACGATCGCGACGGCTTTAAATGCTGGGGCTGAAGCCGTCCAAGCCTTCAGCGATATTAATAAATTAATGGCCGAAAGCGACCCCTGGCCGCCCGAAAAGCGCCTGCGGGCAGGGGAAAGAGGAGGCAAACAAGTCGAAGGGTGTGACATGGGTAACTCACCTCTTTTTTGTACCTCAGAACGTGTAAAAGATAAACGATTATTTCTCAGTACCACGAATGGGACGCGGGCATTACAACGAGTAGAAAATGCGCCTGTGGTTCTCACTGCCGCACAAGTGAACCGCCGCGCCGCCGTGGAGTACCTGCGCCAAAACCAACCCGAAACTGTATGGCTGGTGGGATCCGGCTGGCAAGGGCAATATTCCCTAGAGGATACGGTTTGCGCTGGGGCGATCGCGCAGCCATTTTATGAAGAAAATGCAGAAATTGTCGGCAATGATGAAGTTTTGGGGGCGGTTTCTCTTTACGATCGCTGGCAAGATAAGTTAGTCGATCTTTTCGGTCAAGCGAGTCACGGCAAGCGATTAGGGGGCTTAAATTTGCGAGATGATTTGGAATATTGCGCCAAAACGGATATTCTCGATATCCTTCCCATGCAAACAGAAAAAGGCGTAATTAAAGCAGGTTAAAAATAGGGTGGGCAATGCCCACCTCAAGAGGATGTAATGAAAATCAAAATCAAAAATCTGGGTATTTTAAAACAAGCCGAGTTTTCTCTCGGAGATTTGACGATTATTTGTGGTGAGAATAATACAGGCAAAACCTATGCAGCTTATGCTTTGTTTGGTTTTCTGTCATCTTGGAGAAAATATTTTTCAATCGATCTCAAAGAACAAGATGTCAAAAAATTGATTGAGGATGGTATTGTTCATCTTGATCTTTTGGAATATTTTGAAGATAGTCAACGTCTTATCGATCGGGGTTGCCAAAAGTATGCACGACAACTCTATCAAATATTTGCGTCTCCCAGCAATCGATTTGAAAATACAGAGTTCAAAATTGAAATAGACATCAAAAATGATTTGTTGAAAAAAGCATATAAGTCATCAATTAGCCTTTCAAACAAAGAATTTTGTTCAATTCTTAAGGACGAAAATGATAGTAAATTGACGTTCGCTCTTTTGTCTGAAGAGAAAATGCAAGTTCCTCAACAAATTATTGAGAAAATAATTATTGATGTACTTCAAGATATTCTCTTTAAAATCTTTTTTCCTAATTCTTTTATTGCTAGTGCAGAAAGAACAGGAACAGCAATTTTCCGCAAAGAGTTAAATTTTGCCCGCAATCGTCTACTCGAAGAACTCAGCCAACTGGATCGCTCTGACGATCTCAATCCTATTGAACTTTTATTAAAAGGATATGACGATTATGCTTTGCCGATTAAAAGGAATGTAGAGTTTACCAGAAATCTTGAAAGCATCTCTAAAAATACCAGTTTTATTGCTGAAAAATATCAAGATTTTTTGCGTGATTTTTCTGATATTATTGGGGGTGAATATAATGTCAATCAAAATGGTGAATTATCCTATACGCCTAAAGGAGAAATATTAAACCTATCAATGCCTGAAAGTTCCAGTGCTGTACGTTCTTTACTTGATATCGGTTTTTACTTGAAACATATTGCCCGAGTAGGCGATCTACTAATTGTCGATGAACCAGAACTTAACTTGCACCCAGAAAATCAACGTCGAATAGCTCGTCTTTTTGTTCGTTTAGTTAATATTGGTGTTAAGGTCTTTATTACGACTCACAGTGATTACCCGATTAAAGAATTAAATACTCTGATTATGCTCAATCACGATCGCCCCTATCTCAAAAAAATTGCTGAAACAGAAGGTTATCAACCTGAAGAATTACTTGCAGCCGATCGCGTCAAACTTTATGTCGCAGAAGAAGTATCGGGTAAACTCGACGATAACGAAGCAGACACTCATTATCATACACTAACACCTGCCAATATTAGTCCTGAATTAGGAATTGAAGTGACGAGTTTCGATCGCACTATTGAAACCATGAATCGTATTCAAGAAGCGATTATTTGGGGAGAAGAATAATGACTTATTTATCTCAAGATTTGAACATCCTTGATGAGATGATTCAAGATCGTGCAAAAAATGAATTAATCGAATATTCTAATGGCAAAAGAAAAGTTATTTTAGCTGAAACCGATGGTACAAACTATTCTGTAACAGTTATCCAAGTTCCCGAAGATACCATCGTTATTAAGTCAGATTATTTTGAAGCCCCGCAAAATTTTTTTCAAAGCAAGAAAGGTGAATGCAAACGTTCTGATTTTATAATGATCTCTAATTACAATAAGAAAAAATTTATTATTTTTATTGAGATGAAACAAACTAGAGCACCAGAAAAAGAAATTATTCAGCAATTTAAAGGTTCAGAATGTCTCATTGCCTATTGCCAAAAGATCGGTCAATTATTTTAGAACTGTCCTCATTTTCTCACAGAATATGACTACCGATTTGTTAATTTAAAACATATTAATTTTTCGAAATCTCCAACTCGGTCGGGAAATTCTAAATTACACGATCGCCCCGAAACTATGTTGAAGTATTCTCCTCCTAAACAATTTCCATTTAGGCGATTAATTGATATTAACTAACTGCGATCGCTAATTGTTGTCCTCAATTCTCGATCCCGCACTCTTCACCGATCGCTGTAGGGACGTTGTTAACAACGTCCCTAGCCCATAATTAACTATTGGGTTGAGGAGAACAAGAACTCACAATGCCTAAGAATTCTCGAGAGGTTGCTTCGTCTTCGCTAACCCGTTGGGGAAGGGTGGCAAAATCTTCCAAACTATAGCGATCTTGGAATTGCCAAATCATGCACTGACAAGCCGATTGCGCCATAGCTTCGGGGAGTTCTGTCTGCGTTGCCGAAGTCACGCAACTATTAATAAATCTGCTCGTAACCTCTTCAGGGTAAGCATTTGCCGGAGCGCGATCGGGGATTTGCTGACTCTGTGCCGATTTGGGCATGGAGATCGCGGTTGCTAATAAGATCGGTGTCAAAATACCGAAGGCCGATCGCGAATTGTGGAAGATTTTCATAAAATTGGGAAAAGAATGAGCATTATGCAAATCTTATCATTTCTCTTCGAGATCTGTCGGGTCGTTCGCCTTGGAGAAGAGGTTCGAGAGTGGCTTGAATACTCTCAGCAGGAGGCGGACACCAGACCTAAAAATCTCTACGGGAATTACTTCGTGCAGAGAAATAACTCGGTCTAACCATTTAGGGCTGAGACCGAGTTCGACAGATTTGGGATTATCCTCCTTACTGCTTTAGTAAGGGGAAAAAAGAAAGAGAATTTTCTCTTCTTAGGAGAGGTTGAATATACCCCCATCAATCCTTTATTGACCGAGATAGGCTGCTAAATCCGCTTCCGTGTAAGTGGTTTTTCAAAACTGAGATGTACCCCAGTTCCCTCTCTACAAAAGGGAGATTTCTCGTCTTGGTCTCCCTATGTTAGATTCCCATCGTGGCGATGTTTCGTTCTATGTTTCCTAATTACTGATTGTCTCTCATCTTCTAGTTCGATCAACCTCAAGTTTAAAAATATTCAACAATTGCAACTAATCTTTTACTTATTGGATTAAACAACTTTTTTAGAGCTAAAAATACTTTGTTTGCGATCGCACCCGTCTTTCCCTATATTTCTTAACATTCGATTGTAATTTTCGAACTTTTTTACAGCTTCTAACCCTTTACTATCTCAGATATCTATCACGATTTGGCTGAATTTTAATATTATTTTTGTTATTGCTCAAAATATAAAATCTATCTTAAGAAAACAAAGAATAAATAAAATATTGAGTTCTCAAGGGAAACAAGGACTCGCGTTAGAATTAGGCTGTATTGCTCGGCGAGCACTCACTCATCTCTAACAACAAAATATTATGGAAAGCAAAGTTACAACTCCCGAACAACTCGAAGCACTGATTTTGCGTGTCAAAACCGCTCAACGAGCCTACGCAAACTTCAGTCAAGAACAAGTCGATCTCATTTTCAAAAAAGCGGCCCTTGCTGCGAATGCTGCCCGAATTCCCCTCGCAAAATTGGCAGCAACAGAAACCAAAATGGGAGTAATTGAAGATAAAGTGATCAAAAATCACTTTGCTTCGGAAATTATTTACAACAAATATAAAACCGAAAAAACTTGCGGTATTATCGAAGAAGATAAGTCTTTTGGGATTCAAAGAATTGCCGAACCCGTCGGGATTTTAGCGGGAATTGTCCCCACGACTAACCCCACATCGACTGCAATTTTTAAAGCCCTGATTGCCCTGAAAACCCGCAACGCAATTATCTTTTCCCCGCACCCCCGGGCCAAAGAATGCACCATCGAAGCAGCAAGAGTCGTGCTAAAAGCGGCCGTAGCAGCCGGAGCACCCAATGATATCATTGGCTGGATCGACGAACCCACAGTGCCCCTTTCTCAAGGCTTGATGCAGCATAATGATGTTAAGTTAATTCTCGCCACTGGCGGGCCGGGAATGGTCAAAGCGGCTTATTCTTCTGGGAATCCTTCCTTGGGAGTTGGTGCAGGCAATACTCCCGCTTTAATTGATTCTACCGCCCATATTAAAATGGCGGTTTCTTCCATTATTCTCAGTAAGACGTTTGACAATGGGATGATTTGTGCCAGCGAACAATCTGTCGTTGTAGTTGATGGCGTTTATGAGGAGGTCAAACAAGAATTTCGCGATCGCGGTGCCTATTTCCTCACCCCCGAAGAAACCGAGAAAATGCGGGGTAAAATTATCGTTAACGGGCGGTTAAATGCAGAAATTGTCGGTCAACCCGTCGATAAAATTGCCGCTTTAATCGATGTAACGCTTCCTCCCAATACGCGGGTCATTATTGGCGAAGCCGAAAAAATTGATGTCAGCGAACCGTTTGCTTACGAGAAGTTATCCCCGATTTTGGCTATGTATCGCGCCGTAGATTACGATGATGCGGTCATCAAAGCCTGTAAATTGGTCGAATTTGGCGGACGGGGACATACGGCGGCACTCTATACCAATCCCAGTAATAGCGACCATATCAAACAATTTGAAGACCGGGTAGAAGCCTCACGGGTGTTAATTAATACCCCTTCTTCTCAGGGTGCGATCGGCGATTTATACAACTTCCGTCTAGATCCATCCTTAACATTGGGTTGCGGAACTTGGGGCGGAAATTCGGTTTCTGAAAACGTGGAACCCCATCACCTCCTAAATATTAAAACCGTCGCGGAACGTCGGGAAAATATGCTTTGGTTCCGCGTTCCTCCCAAAGTATATTTCAAGTATGGTTCTCTTCCCATCGCCTTACGAGAATTGGCTGGCAAAAAACGCGCTTTTATCGTGACGGATAAACCCCTGTACGATATGGGAATGACATCCAGCGTAGAAGACGTTCTCGATGAGATTGGCTTGAAATATGACATCTTTTACGATGTCGAACCCGATCCTTCTTTGGATACCGTGCAACGGGGATTGACATTAATGAATACTTTTAATCCCGATGTCATTATTGCCCTTGGTGGCGGATCGCCTATGGATGCCGCTAAAATCATGTGGTTGATGTACGAACATCCAGAGATTGAATTTGAAGGCTTGGCGATGCGTTTTATGGACATTCGCAAGCGGGTTTACGAGTTGCCGCCTTTGGGAGAAAAAGCCATGATGGTGGCAATTCCCACCACTTCAGGAACGGGTTCGGAGGTAACGCCTTTTGCCGTTGTCACCGATCGCCGCAACGATATCAAATACCCTCTCGCGGATTATGCTTTAACGCCGAATATGGCGATCGTAGACCCCCAATTGGTCTTAAATATGCCCAAAAGTCTCACCGCTTTTGGTGGCGTTGATGCCTTAACCCATGCCTTAGAGGCATATGTTTCCGTCTTGGCTTCAGAATATACCAACGGGTTAGCATTAGAAGCCATTCGCTTACTCTTTAAATATCTTCCCCGTGCTTATCAAAATGGTGCCAGCGATCCCAAAGCCCGGGAAAAAGTCCACTATGCCGCAACAATGGCAGGGATGGCATTTGCGAATGCTTTCTTGGGAATTTGTCACTCGATGGCGCACCAACTCGGGGCAGTATTCCACATTCCCCACGGCTTAGCCAATGCGTTCATGATTTCCCACGTGATTCGCTACAATGCAACCAACGTACCGTTCAAACAAGCGACCTTCTCTCAATATAAATACCCTAATGCTCAATGGCGTTATTCCCGCATTGCCGATCATTTACAACTGGGAGGAGAAACCGAAGAGGAAAAGGTGAATCTGCTCATTGCTGCGGTGGAAGATTTGAAACGTCAAGTGGGAATTCCCAGCAGTATTAAAGAGTATTTCAAAGATGAAGATAGCGTCTTTTACGCTCAATTAGAACAGACCGCCGATCGCGCTTTTGACGACCAGTGTACGGGAGCCAATCCCCGCTATCCTTTGATTAGCGATCTCAAGCAACTCATTGCTGATGCGTATGAAGGAAAATCCCCCATTTACGGACAAGTTTCCCTCAATGGTAACGGTCATCATCCCGAAGTCAAATTAGAAGGAGAACCTGTTTTACAAAGCTAGTTCTTGAATTATGGCGATCGCTTTTGTTGAGGCGATCGCCATTTTTGCGAGATCGTAAAAAACGAATGGCGGTTTGCTAAAATACATCACTTTATCCGGCGAGTGAGAGAAAAAGAAAAATTCATTAATAGTATCTACCACTCACAAAAAATTTGCGGCATAATAGGAGAGAGAAAAAAGTAGATTTGACCGCACGATGGAACGAGAAGATTTTGAAACTCGATTGGCTGAGGGACGCGATCGCTGCGATCGGGGTGACTATGAAGGTGCATTGGAGATATTTCAAGCACTTGCTAAGGAAGCACCAGATAATGCTGAGGTGTGGTATTGGTGTGGTTTGGCTTATTTTCGTTTAGAGCAATATGATGACTGTATTAAGCATTGCAACCTCGCTCTAGAGATTAAACCCGAATATCCTTTAGCGTTAGCACGGCGAGGAATGGCTTATAAAGAACTCGAACAAGAGGAAAAAGCGAAAATAGATTTTGAACAAGCTATATTAATTGAGCCACAAAATCATGAAGATTGGCGAGGTAAAGGTATTGCTTTAGATGAATTAGAGAGATATGAAGAGGCAATAGCTAGTTTAGATAAAGCCATAGAAATTAAATCCGATTATTATCTTAATTGGAATAATCGAGGTATAATACTAGAAAATTCAAAAAGACATAGAGAGGCGATCGCAAGTTTTGATAAAGCCATAGAAATCAAACCTGATTATTATCTTAATTGGAATAATCGAGGAAATTCATTAAATAGTTTAAAAAGATATGAAGAAGCGATCGCAAGTTTTGATAAAGCCATAGAAATCAAACCCGATCATTACATATCTTGGCACAATCGAGGAAGTTTACTAAATAATTTAAAAAGATATGAAGAAGCGATCGCTAGTTATGATAAATCTATGAAAATCAAACCTGATTATTACTTTGCTTGGTATAATCGAGGAAATTCATTGTATTTTTTAGAAAGATATGAAGAAGCAATCGCTAGTTATGATAAAGCCATAAGAATCAAACCTAATTATTACTTTGCTTGGTCTCATAAAGGAAATTTACTATATTTTTTAGAAAGATATGAAGAAGCGATCGCAAGTTTTGATAAAGCCATAGAAATTGAGCCTAGTGATAACACTACTTGGCGCAACTGGCATATAGCAGTCAGAAATCAGTCAGATCCTTTTTCTTATTGGTTAAAAGCTCAGGATTTTTGTGATAGAACTCTTGATACTCTATCCTTTACTGAATTTCCAGAGAAATACATTGCAATCTTAAGACAACTCCTCAAACTATGTAATTATCTGGGTGACAAACACACTTCTCAACAACGTCTCGAACAAGGAACTCAACTCCTCGAAAAACTTCTAGGAGATCCCGACAATACGGAAAATCAACAAAAAATCGATCTAGCGCGAAAATTTGCACCCTTCTTTCAACTGCAAGTCGATCGCAAAGCTAATTCTAACAATCCCCAAGATATCATCGAAGCGCTCGATATTGCTGAAGAACGAAAAAATACTTGCCTCCATTGGCTGCAAACAGGTTGGGTGTATAAGTTTCCCCAAAAAACATCTTACGCAGACATTCAAAAACTCTTAAAACCGAGAACAGCGATTGTATATTGGCATATCAGTCCTCTTGCAATTACTACATTTATCCTCAAAAAAGATACAAATCCGATTGTTTTCTCCGATGGTCAACCACAGAACCCACAACAAGGATATCGCTTTGCTTTAGAGTCTTCTTCCGTAACATCAAACCCTTCTGCTTCAGAACAAGTCTATAACTTTGAACAATGGCTGAAAGATTGGCAGAATGCTTACCATAATTATAATCCACATGATTTAAAAACTCAAGACGAAAGACAATCGAAATCTTGGATTCAAGACATGGAATCGAGATTAGACAATCTGCGTAACATTCTCAACATCGATCGCATATTCGACTCTCTCCAAAAGATCGATCGCGTTATTCTCATTCCCCATCGTCAACTCCATCTGCTTCCCCTGCATCAATTTTTCAGGCATTTAACAGTAACTCATCTTCCCAGTGCGAGAATTGGTCTTTACCTGAAACAAATCCTCGGAAATCACAATAACTCAAACCGCCAAAATACTCCAGACTCCTCCTCCTTATTGAACGTCGAACAAGCAAACGAACTCCCCTTCGCTTTCCTCGAAGCTGCAACCCTCAATCTTTTCTTTCCCAACAATCAAACCTATCGAGGAGAAAAAGTTACTCGCGCAAAGATCGTCGATGCAGTTGCCAAAAATCAGGGCATCTTTCACTTTACCGGACACGCTTATCATAACAGCGATAAGCCCCTCGAATCCGCCCTCATTCTCGCCAACGAACAAGAACTTACCCTAAAAGATATTTTCCGCGACGAAACCTTACAATTGAGCAATTATTTCCTGATTTGTCTCTCTGCTTGCGAAACCGGAATCACCAGCCAACAGAACCTGATTGATGAATATGTCGGCTTAGTCAGTGGCTTTTTAAAGATGGGTGCAAACTACGTTCTCAGTACCCTCTGGACTGTCGAAGAACGCGCTACTGGACTCCTCCTGAGCCAATTTTATCACCGCTATCAACAAAGCAGAGACCCCGCGATCGCCCTCAAACAGTCCCAAAACTGGCTCAAGCGAGCCACCCATCAGGATATCGCCAAATGGTACAACGATCTCGCCGAAAAGTTCTTAAAAAGCGATCGCCTCAACAAATTGCAACGATTCTTATTACGAGAAGCCAAACGAGAAGCAGACTTGGCTAAAATAGAAGAATCCGCACATCCTTATGCAAATCCCTATTATTGGGCGGCTTTTATTATCACTGGAATTCATTAAACAACCACCATGAATGAAACTTTACTCACCCAACTCGATCCCATCGATCGCCAAATTCTCCAAGCCTTTCTCTCCGCTTTGAGCCAATTAAACGACCCTTTACCCCCCTCTCTCGTTACCCAACTCAATCAAATCGGCAACGATTTACAGCACAATTGTTTGGATTCCGTTCCTACATTAGAAGAAATTGCTCATCAATACAACCCCCTCACGGAACTTTACGAACAAACCTGCATCAAATTACAAGCAGCATACGAACCCCAAGAACTTGTTAGACCCACTACCGATGAAAATTTTCAAGATCATCCCATTAATAGAAAACAAATTGAAAATATTACGATTACCTCTTTTACAAGCTCCGATCCCGTACAGGAAATCAAGAAAAATAAAAACTATCTTACTCGCTGGTTAAATTCTTTACTTAAAAAGGATGACGAACGTTAAGAGCATTAAACTTAATTGATCAAAAATAAAAATC
>JBCCVR010000146.1:0-19176 GCA_039194995.1 Cyanobacteria bacterium P01_E01_bin.42
ATAAGGTGATGGTTGTTTTTTTCGGATTCGATCTTCACTGATGCTGATTCGTTATTTGCATTGATAAAAATGAGTATTTTAGACTCGTCCAAAGTACGTTGAAAACCATATACCATTTTTTCGGCAAAGATAATTTCATAAGTTCCCGATCGCAAAGCCGGATATTGATGACGCAAGGCAATTAAATCTTTATGAAATTGTAATAATTCTTGATGCCAATCTTTTTCTGCTGGAAAACCCCAACGATTATCGGGATCGATCCCTCCCGATAAACCGATTTCATCCCCATAAAAAATACAGGGTGCGCCCGGAAAGGTAAAAAGTAATAAGGTGGATAATTTTAAGCTATCAATATCTCCCCTGGCAATACTCAGTAATCGCGCGGTATCGTGGCTGTCGAGGAGATTAAGTTGGGCGAGATGAATTTCCCAGTCGTAAAGTGCGAATAGTTCTTTAATTTTATTCCCATATTCGACAGCATCAATCGCGGGAATGGGATAGTATTCGGGACTGTTGAGTAAGGCTTTATCGACGCGATCGCCGGCTGTAAAGGCAATCGTCGGGACGGCAAATAAGTAATTCATCACCCCATCAAATTGGGTACCATCGAGCCATTTTCGCGCATCTACCCAGATTTCTCCGACAATATAAGCCTCGGTATTAATGGCTTTAATGCGATCGCGAAATTCTTGCCAAAATCCGGGGGTTTGAATTTCCGCAGGTACATCCAAACGCCAACCATCGATTCCCTGTTCGACCCAATATTCCCCAATTTGCATGATATATTCTCGCACGTCGGGGTTATCGTGATTGAATTGGGGTAAAGCGCGATTGTTGACCCAACTTTTGTAATTCGCGGGCAGACTCCCATCGTAAGCCGAAAGCGGCCATTTCTCGATTTTAAACCAATCCAACCAAGGAGAATTCGGACCGTGTTCGAGAATATCGCTGAAAAAGAAAAATCCCCGACTGGCATGATTGAAAACGCCATCGAGGAC
The DNA here is from genome assembly GCA_039194995.1 of Cyanobacteria bacterium P01_E01_bin.42. Classification (GTDB taxonomy): domain Bacteria; phylum Cyanobacteriota; class Cyanobacteriia; order Cyanobacteriales; family Spirulinaceae; genus CCY15215. Next base: position 999 of record JBCCVR010000146.1, read on the forward strand.
GATTTTGATATTGCGATCGCTAGTAGCTTTTCGTAAAGCGGTAAAGGCTTCGTTTCCCCCTAACATGGGGTCGATATTATAATAATCGTGGGTATGATAGCGGTGATTGCTGGCAGATTGAAAAATGGGGGTAAAATAGATGGCGTTAATGCCCAAGTCTTGCAAGTAGTCGAGACGTTCGATAACGCCCCATAAATCCCCACCTTTATAGCCTTGTAATGTGGGTTTGGTTTCCCAGGGTTCGAGTTTGGGGTTAAACTGTTGTTTGGAAGCGTTCTTTGTTCCTTTGGCAAAGCGATCGGGAAAAATTTGATAAAAAACAGCATTTTTGACCCAATCCGGCGTTTTAATTGTCATTACCATTTTAATTCTGGATAACTTATGTATAAAAATACAAAATGAAGAATAAAGCTCCTCATTTTGTATGGTGTTTAGCCTGAAAATATTTCTATTTCTATGACGGAAAAACTTCTGCGGCTTCTTCAATCAACTCGTCTAATTCTTCCAGCGCTTGATTGACATCGAGGCGTAATGTTCCTAAATCTGGTTGTTCGAGTAAATTGAGTAAAAAGTCGCGCTTGCCTTTAACAGCCTCAATTCGTTCCTTGAGGGTTTGTTCGTCCATAATTTCGGTCATTGCGATCGCTCCTTAAAATTTTCCCGGACATTAAATTTAATGTCTCGACGATAATAGCCTCTTATCTTAACCGATTCCCAAAATATAATCAAAATTCCCGCAACCCACGTTATCCCGCAAGATTTTGATAATCTGTCGGGTATCGTCGTAGGGACCGTTAATGTAGAGGGGTTTGCCTTGACGGCCGAACTGAAGGGGAAGAATGGTCTCCCACTGTCCCAAATGATCTCGCGTTATTTTAAAATCTGGATGGGGTTCAAACCCCAAACGGGCGGCATAATAGATCGAACCGAGAACGATCGCCTGTGCTTCTTCTAAGCTAATTTCTCGATATCCTTCAGGAAAAGGCAGGTAGGAACTGTGTAAAAAATAACCGTAGCGATCTTTATCGACTACCCTCACTCCCATGGTATCTTTTAATCCCAAACAGCAATAATCGACGAGATAGGTGCAAACGAGCAAGCGATGATAATCCTGAAAGCGAGCAACAATAATTAAACCTAAAGAACTGAAAATTTCTTCTTCTTTTCTCTCATCTAACAAGCGTTTTCCGCAATCGAGATTGACCCAACAACTGGCAATTGGAGCAAGATCGCCATTATTTTCTAAGTTGGAGATTTCTCCCTCCTCTCTTACGGCGATCGCGGCTCTCACATCGGCAACTCGTAACCCCAAATAACGGGCAATTTGTCTGGGCGTAAAATTGCAAGCACGCAATTGCCAAATTTCTCGTTCTACTGTTGGGGAGATCATTTCAGTTATCAATTATCAGTTATCAGTTATCAGTTATCGTCGAATTGCTCGAAGAAGGCGGTTAAAATTGTGTTGGAAAAAAGAAATCCTTCGGGATCGGTGAGTTTTAATATTCCGCGATGGGGAGTAGCGAGATAATTGGTAACAGAAAGAGGTTGGTTTTGGGAGTTGAGACAAACGAGCCAATTTTTTTTGTAATAGGGTTCGATCGCGATCGCGATTTGTCTGGCGACATCCGGACTAAATTGTTTCAATTGTACGCCATCGGCTAGGCGCAATCCCAACATTAGGGTTTCGAGGAGGCGATCGCTCTTTGACGATGGGTCGCTCTCAATTTTTGCCCCTTCTCTGACCCAAGCATAATAGTCTTTGCGGGTGCGGGGGCGGGTAAAGCGCCGACTTTGAGTATAACTGGCGGCTCCCATGCCAAAGCCGTAATAAGGACGATTTTCCCAGTAAAGGCGATTGTGACGGCATTGAAAACCCGCTTGACTGTAATTAGAAATTTCGTAATGTTCGAATCCATGCTGCGCGAGGGTTTCTCTGGCCATGCGGTACATTTGCGCGGTATGTTCGTCGCTGGGAAGGGGATTTTCGCCGGGTTGAAATTGCTTGCCGAAAGCGGTGACGGGTTCGAGAACTAAATCGTAACAGGAAAGGTGTTCTGGAGACAAATCGCAGGCAGAATCGAGGGAAAATTGCCATTGTGGGAGGGTTTGTTCTGGCAAACCGGAAATGAGATCGATGCTGATGTTGTTTGCGCCTACTTGGTGCAGGAGATCGATCGCAGCATAAATATCTTTGACGGAATGCGATCGCCCGCATCGTTGCAATAGGGAATCTTGAAATGCTTGCACGCCCAAACTAAAGCGATTGACTCCCAAATCGCGATAACCTTGGATTTGCGATCGGGTAAATGTCCCGGGATCCACTTCCATTGAAATTTCCGCATCGGAGTCAATTCCGAAAGTTCGCTCTAAGGTGGCGAGAATTTGTTCTAATTGGGGGACAGAGAGTAAAGATGGCGTACCCCCTCCGAAAAAGATGGTTTCGAGTTTGTATCGATCTTTAGGCGTTCTCTCTATCTCTTGGCATAAAATGTCTGTATACTCCGCGATCGCATTGAAGTTCGTCCCATTACGGCGATCGCCCGCCACGGAAATCGGAAAATCGCAATAGTAACAGCGACGGCGACAAAAAGGGATATGAATATAAGCCCCCCGAGGCATGTCGCGATCGCTGCCCGCACTCTTGTTTTCCTCTAAAATTGTAGTATTCGTCATTCTCTTTCCCTCATTACCTCTCACCTATCCATGCGTCTTAACAATCGCGCGTTTCAAATCCTCGTCGAAGAAGCCAAACGGTGTCGTTCGCGGTCGCAACGCGATGCTCAATATCGTATCGTACTCAAGCGCTTAGAAAAACTTCGACGGCAATCGGGTTCTCCCATCGGTCAAGACGAGATCCGGGCAGAAGTTAAGGATATGTTTCCCGACTTCAGCGAAAAAGCGATTAAAGAAGCCGCTCGCGCCAATCGTACCGCAAATGTCCTCGGTTTGGCCAAATCCGTGGCGATCGGTTCCGTGGTTTGCTTCGGCTTTCTCTGGGTGGTGAATTTACCTTATCCTCCTATTCGCCGTCCCATGGCTCAAAAAGCGCCGCTTTTATTGCTCCCCAGTTTCTTCAGCATGGATCGCAATTATCGCGGGGCAATTGCCAAAGTCGAACAAGCCGATCAATTAATTAATCAAGCAACCAGTGCGGAAGATATTCTCTTAGGACAGGAAAAAGTCACCCAGTCTCAGAAACATCTTGATGCGATGCCAGTGTGGTTTTTAGGCTATGAACCCGTGGTCTATTGTCGCTATTTTAGCTGTACTTGGAAATTTACATTTGATGAATTTGAAGGGGCAAGAAAGCTAGTTGGACGGATGGAAGCCAAAGTTTTTCAAGAACAAAATGCCTTAACTCAACTTCAAGAAGCCGAAACCACTCTCCAACAAGCCAAACAAAAGTATCAAACCGCAGCAGGTCAAGAGAAAGAAAACGCGATCGCTACTTGGCAAGCCTCTCTACAAAATATTTCTCTCCTTCCTCCCCAAACTTTCGCTGGCAAACAGGCACAACAAAAATTCAATTTTTATCGCCAAGATTTCGAACAAAGTGTCGGTCAATTTGAGACTGTTGAAAAGGCAAGCACATTTGTTGAAGTGGCCAAACAATTTGCTTGGCGGGCCGCAGTCATGAGCCAAAATCCCCCCCATTCCGCCGCAAAATGGCAGCAGATCGAAGGTTTTTGGCAAGAATCCATCGCTCAATTAAACAAAGTCAATCCCGACGATAAAACCAGTTATATCGAAGCGCAAACCAAAATCGCCGAGTATCGCGCCAATTTAGCCCAAACGCAAATCAAACGACAGGAAGAACAAACCTCAGAACAGGCGCTCTTTAGTGCCGAAAAACAAATTCAAAATCTGCTCGCTTCTACCCCCGACGATCCAACCCGCGTTAATCGCCCCCAAACAGCCGCCAAAATTCAAGGAATTATCAATGAGTTGCAGAAGGTGAAGCCCGGTACAACTGCCCATGGGAAAGCGCAGGAACTGCTTGAATTTGCGAATGCCAAGCTCAAGGAACTCAAATAAACGTTTAGTTTGAGTGACCTCATTCACAACATCCACATTGTTTTAATAAAGTTTTAATTTTTGTTGCGCGAACGGTCAAAATGCGCAACAATTGTTAGTAGGGTAGCAAAAAAACTTTATATTTTCTTAGCAAATATTACTCGGAGTAACCTTAAGATATTCCGAGACAGATTCATTAGTGCCAAAAAATTGAGCAAAACGTAATGGTTAACACTGTCGAACGGATTAATTATCAGAAACATCAAAGCAGTTTCCAAAACCTTCAAGGGCTTCAAAAAGTCCCTTTTTCCCCAGAACTGCTTCCCTTATACGATCGCATTTTTACCACAATTGGTGAAGCCATTGCCATTAGCGATCTCCAACAACCTAATTCTCCCCTAATCTATTGCAACAAAGCCTTTGAAAAAATGACCGGATACAGCCGCTCGGAGGCGATCGGCAAGTCATTTTTCTCTCTCCAAGGACAAGAAACCGAAGAAAACACGATCGTAGAATTGCGAAAGACAATTCGTGAAGGTCGAGAATGCCGAACAAAACTGAAAGCCAATCGTAAAAATAGCAAGGAATTGTGGAGCGAACTGACTCTTTTCCCGCTCGTTAACGAACAAGGAGATTTAACCCACTATCTAAGCGTTCAAAAGGAAATTGCTCCCCTCAGAGAAGAAAAATTCGACATTCTCATCGAACAAGAACGATTGCTCGGCAATATTGCTAGGCGCATCCAAGGGAATCTAAACCTACAGGAAATTCTCAACTTTGCAGTTGAAGAAGTCCGGGAAATCTTGCAATGCGATCGCGTTATTTTCTATCGTTTCAATCCGGGTTTTAGCGGTACAGTGGTTGCCGAATCCGTTGGTATGGGGTGGAAACAATCCCTCGATGCCAATGTCACGGATAACTGTTTTACCACCCACATGGCGGAACTCTATCAAAAAGGACGAGTACGAGCAATTGATGATATTTATGATGCGGGACTCACAGAATGTCATATTAAATTACTCGAAGACTTTGAGATTAAAGCCAATTTAATTATTCCCGTCGTTGAAAATCAACAATTATGGGGATTGTTAATCGGCAATCAATGCCGGGGTATGAGACACTGGCAAAATTGGGAAATCGAACTTTGCGAAGAATTGAGCGTGCAGATTGCGATCGCCATTCGTCAAGCGATCTTATTTGCTGAGCTAGAAAACGAACTCCGAGAACGTAAAAAAGCAGAAGCCTCTTTACAAGTTTCCGAAGCAAAGTTGAGAGAAAAAGCACAAAGTCTCGAAGGAACGCTAGAAGAACTCAAGCAGACGCAAGCACAATTGATTCAAGCGGAAAAAATGTCCGGTTTGGGGCAGTTGGTTGCGGGCATTTCTCACGAACTGAACAATCCAGTGGCGTTTATTCGCGGCAATATCGGCCACGCGGAAGGCTATTCCCAAAGTCTTCTTGAATTGGTCTCTCTCTATCAAGAATATTATCCCGAACCCAGTCGCGAAATTAGCGATAAAATCGAAGAAATCGAATGCGATTTTATTGCCGAAGATTTTCCCCACCTCTTAGAATCGATGCAAACGGGAGCCAAGCGCATTCAAGATATTGTTTCGTCATTGCGCAATTTTTCCCGTTTGGATGAAGCCGATCGCAAACCCGTCAATCTTCAAGAAGGACTGGAAAATGCCCTTTCGATTGTCGGGCACCGCTTGCAAGGACAGCAAAGAAACATTGAAGTTGAGAAAAAATGGGGAAACTTGCCCGAAATCGACTGTTATGCTGCCTTACTCAATCAAGTTTTTCTCAATCTGTTGAATAATGCGATCGACGCGCTTCAAAACAAACAGACAGCGAAGGAGGAAGAGTTTACACCCGTCATTACCGTTGAAACCAAGTTCATTGAAAAAGCACGGGGAAAAGATCTGGCTGTTATCCGCATTTGGGACAACGGAACGGGAATTCCCCCAGAAATTCAACAACGCATTTTCGATCCATTTTTTACCACTAAACCTGTCGGACAAGGGACGGGGATGGGATTATCTACTGCCTATCAAATCGTGGTTCAACAACATGGCGGCCGCCTTTATAGTAACTCTCAACCAGGAGAGCGAACGGTATTTACCGTTGAAATTCCCTATCAGGAAGCTCGATAATTGATGCCTTTACCCGATATCGAACTGCGCCAATTTTCTCAAGCCTTTGACGGCGAAATCGTCGTTAAAGATATTGACTTAACCATTAATCGCGGCGAGTTCTTTTGTTTGCTCGGTCCTTAGGATGCGGAAAAACGACTATTTTAAGAGCGATCGCGGGATTCGATCGCCCCTATTCCGGAGAAATTTGGATTCGCGGACAACTCGCCAACGAACTCCCTCCCTATCGCCGTCCGGTGAATACGGTTTTCCAAAGTTATGCCTTGTTTAATCACTTAACCGTCCGAGAAAATATTGCCTTTAGTTTAAAACTGAAAAAATGCCCGCGAATGGAACGAGAAGAGCGGGTCAAACAAGCGATCGCGCAAGTGAAGTTAGAAAAATTTGCCGATCGCCATCCCGATCGCCTCTCCGGGGGACAAAAACAGCGCGTGGCTTTAGCTCGCGCCCTCATCGATCGCCCTACCGTTTTATTATTAGACGAACCCTTGGGGGCATTAGATTTTCAATTGCGCAAAGAAATGCAGGCCGAATTGTCGCGACTGCATCGAGAAATGGGACTCACTTTTTTAATGGTCACTCACGATCGCGAAGAAGCCCTCTCCTTAAGCGATCGGCTTGCCGTCCTCCAACACGGTCATCTCGAACAAGTTGGCTCGCCCCGAGAGATTTATCAACAGCCCAGAACCCCATTTGTGGCGGGTTTTATTGGGGAAACCAACTTATTGCCAAGCTCTGTGAATGAAGCGGGGAATATCGTGACAGAAAAAGGATTACTCCTCGCCCGAGAGGACGGTATCCAAGCAGGCAATCCCCTCATGTTTAGTATTCGACCGGAAAAGATTAAATTAGCGAGAGAACCCTTAACCTACTGCGAAACCTGTTTTTCCGGGCGCATTCAAGCAATAACTTATTTGGGCGATCGCCTCGAAATTACCATCGGCGCGATCGCCACGGGAGATACTTTCAGAGTCAGACAAACCGAATCGGAAACCGAATGTTTTTCCGTGGGAATGTTGGTTTATCTGGGTTGGCAAGGAAAAGATCGTTCCCTTTTTAACGCTGCGAGACCGACCGAAATTTCGACCTCTTAGCCTCCCTCGTCTGGTTCTGGTTCATTTTTCCGACGCTCGAGTCACTTCTCGAAAATCGTTCGCTTCGGTCTGCAAAGATGTCATATCCCACTTTGCGGAATCCACCCGCAACAGTTGTTCTAATTCTGTTGCTGGCATGGTTAAGTAGAGAACGTCATGGGATTGTAAAACCGTTTCTAACAATAACCAACCGTGGATGGTCTTGCCACGAGATTCAACGTACAACGGCACAAAATCAGAATCTTCGCAGGCTTCCTTCACTGTTTTGCCATAAAAAGGATGGCTGGGCGTGATTAAAGTGGCTAAAGCAATCCACAATAGATCGTCCGTCATGCCATGTCCTAAAATTCTGCCTCCCAAAGCGGCTGCTGCAAAAGAGGGAGTCGCCAATTCGATCGGACAAAGAACGTTTTCAAACTCGAAAACTTGTTGCACGGAATAGGAAAATTGCGGGTCGTGATTGCGGACGACAACGGATAACTTCGGATTAATGGCTTTGGCACATAATGCAATTTCCACATTGATCATGTCGCTGCTGGTGACGGTCAATAATGCGGCAGCTTTGGTGACATTGGCTGATTTCAGGGTACTCGAAAGATTGGCTTCTTCGATAATGACAGGAACTCGCAGCGATCGCGCTAAATGTAAAAAACGATTATTGGGATCCTTCTCGATGGCAACGACATCGTAACCCTGTTCGATGAGTTGCTGGACGATACGCATCCCCACGCCCCCCAAACCGCAGACAATGTAATGATTGCGAGAGGGAACTTGGGTGACCGCCCAAAATTGTCGCAGGCGACTGCCGAGGACAAAATCATTAATCAGGGCATAACAAATCCCGATAACTCCCGCACCAACGATCATCATCACGGCGGTGAAGATTTTGATGCTATCCGGAGCGTTTTCTGCTACTTCTTCTTTCCCGCCAGCGCCAGTAATCATGCCGACGGAAAAATAGATCGCATCGGCGAGGGAGATATTAAAATTAACGCTGATATAGGTCAGGGTGGCAAAGAAAATCGTCGCCAGTAACGCTAGGGTAACCAAGGCAACCGGACGGCCGTAATCTTTAAACTTCCTCAAATTGGCGAAGGTTTCTAGGAGGGATTTGGCCTTGGAGCGGAGTTGAGAGCGTCGGCTCGATCGCTTGGAGGGTTGCGTGCCGATGATAATGCGATCGCCTTCTTGTAACGTGCGATCGCTCATTACGGCAGTAATTAAATTAGATTCCCCCATCACCGGAAGATAATAAAGGAGCATTCGGGAACGACTTTCCCAAAGTTCGCTCAAGTTGCGACCCAACCAAGGATGCTGAGAATCGACGATTTCTTCTCTAATCGGCCAAATTCGATCGAAGAGTTGTAATTGGCCGATCGCTTGATTTCCCAAAGCCGCAAAGGTAAAAATCGGTGCGGCGAGTTTGGCAACACTCAAACTCACGTGATCTGCAAGGGTGCGATCTAAATGGTCTCCCAAAGTATCGTTAAAAATGCGACTGATAATGCGCAGATGGGGGTTGATGGTGCGAGCGCGGGTAAGCACCTCTAAGTTGAGCGCGTCATCATTGGCGACGAGCACTAACGTCTGTGCCTCGCGAATTCCCGCCGCGACGAGGGTAGCCGACGAGCGCGGATCGCCGATAACAATGCGATCGCTGGATTCTCCCGGAATGGCGAGATCGCTAATCCCTACGACTTCGGCCCCTTGCTGTCGCAGGAGGCTAAAAATTCGATACCCCGTTTGACCGAGGCCGCAAACAATAATTCTGGGTTTCATGGGGAAATTAGCGATCGCTCTACAATTCAGTCCTCTATTGTGACGGAATTGAGACCGAATAGTTGTAATTGAGAACACTGCTTTTTTCGAAGCCCTTTCAAGATCGTCAAATACGGTTGGAGAATATCTGTGATCGCCCTACAATAGATTGCTTGAGGGTGATGCCTTGCCAACCTCTCCAACCCTGTAGACGAGATCCCTCGCGATCGATACAATAAATTTCAATCAGGGGAACAAGATTGATTTATGTTGCAGGATAAAGAATTCCTACAATTCGGAAAAATAAAATTTTCATCTCTTGCGAGCAATAAAGCAATTATTGCTCTACTTTCCGTATTTGCTGCCCTGATTTGTTATGCTTATGTTCCTATCTTAGTTAAACTGAGCGAATCCGACCTGACTCCCAATGCAACAATTTTCAATTGCTTCTGGATTGCGGCAGTAATAATGGGGTGTTGGAATAGTATCTGGACTCTCAGAAACCACAATTGGAAAGAACCTTCCAGCGTACAAATTTTTCCGAATAATTTTCAGAGCTTGTGGTTGCCATTATTGCTGCTGGGAATGTTTTCTGGAGGGCATCAACTCTTATATGCGTGGTCATTGACTCAAACCAGTGTCGCCAATTCGGAAGTTTTACACAGTCTGACCCCATTATTTACAGCAGGGTTTGGATGGCTCTTTCTCAGTCAGCAATTTGAGCGACGATTTTTGCTCGGAATTGCGATCGCGATCGGTGGTTCTATTGCTTTAGTTACCAATGATTTTTCGATCGCGTTTGACAAATTGCAAGGAGATGGATTAGCTCTAGCATCCGCTATTTTTTGGGGTGGATGTTTATTGGTTTTGGAAAAGCTGCAATCTCAATTGAGTATAATTGTTATCACAACTTGGAATGAGTTGCTCGGTACTTTGTTGGTACTGCCAATTTTGTTAACACTGGGAGATAATCCGATCCCTACATCTGGGAAAACATGGGCGATTATCATTGCAATGGCAATTGTTGGAATTTTCGCGAGATTACTAATTGCTTATAGTCTCAAACAGCTATCTTCGAGTTTAGTTGCAACAATATTACTGCTACATCCAATCATTACTGCTATTCTGGCTTGGATTATTGTTTCAGAAACTTTGAATGTTGTTAACTTACTGGGATTTATAGTTATTTTATTGGGAGTATATTTAGCAGCCTTAAGTAAGGGAGGTGTTAAAGAAATAGAATCTTAAAATCTTGTTTTATTTTCTCAATTTAACCATTCTGCTCGGGTTAATTCCATCCATACCATATCTAAAATCTCGCCATTGGGAATAGACCATGACTGAGGCATAATCTCTCGAACTAAAAACCCTACTCTCATTCTTATTGTCTCGATCGCTAATCTACTCTCATTCTTATTGTCTCGATCGCTAATCTACTCTTGAAATCTTGAATAAGATTGGTACTCTTCTAGATCGGTGTAACGTAAAACGATTTCCTTTCCTGAATTAATCTGCTCTAAAGCGATTAAATGCGCCCAATATCCATGCTCGTCGTGAAGCCATTCCACTACAGCATTGGGTTGATTTGAATGATTGCAAAGGGTCGCAAATCCTAGGACGAGATATCCACTTGCAGGACGCTCGCGTTTATAATCATCTGGTCGAACAAAACAATACTGAAAAAGCTCAGTCGGTCTCACTAATTCGCGCGTCTTTGCAGAAATCGCAATCACGGGAGCAATTTCGACGATCGCGCCAGACTGAATGGGTTGAGTGGCAATTACCATCCTTCCTTTTGAGGAATGTTGAGAAATTTTGAGACATTGAGAGGCAGAAGTCATCATGAATAAGAATTCCTTCAAAAGATACGACAATCTTTACAATTATGCAGCCTAGTATAAATCTACCCTAAAAGTAACGCATCATCGGTCAAATTTTCCTGTTGTTGCTGATGAAATAAATCGAGCAAATCTGCGACGGCTAAACCCGATCGCGCTTTATCTTGAATATCAAAAATAATCCGTCCTTCGTGCAACATGAGGGTGCGGCTTCCCAACTCCAAGGCTTGGGCCATGCTATGAGTGACCATAATAGTTGTTAAGCCGTTTTCTTCGACAATTTGCCGGGTTAATTCGAGAATATAGGCCGCCGTTTTTGGGTCGAGGGCGGCGGTATGTTCGTCTAGTAAGAGGATTTGATGGGAAGATAAAGTAGACATTAACAAACTCACGGCTTGGCGCTGACCGCCCGAGAGCAAACCCATACGATCGCTTAATCTTTTCTCCAATCCCAGTCCCAAACTCGCCAATTTCGAGCGAAATATATCTCGCAAGCGTCGGTTTAATGCAGGTTGCAAGCGCCTCCCCTTACCGCGACGATAAGCGAGGGCGAGATTTTCCTCCACCGTCAGATCGGGACAACTCCCCGCCAAAGGATTTTGAAAAACCCGCGCCACCCACTGCGATCGCCGTGCTGTCGGCCAGTGAGTCACGTCGCGATCGCCGATCTTCACCGTTCCTCGTTGGGGGAGAATATCGCCCCCGAGTACGTTTAATAAGGTTGATTTTCCCGCTCCATTACTGCCGATGACCGTGACAAATTGACCACTGGGAATGGTGAGATTAATGTCTTGGAGGGCGATCGCTTCTAGGGGAGTATTGGGATTAAATTTGACTTGAATGGCTTCTAGCTGAATCATTGCCTTCTCTGCGCCTCTGGGGGTCATTTTAACGTGGTGAGGGGCGATCGCGCCCTCAGACGATTCCGAAAGCGTCCTGAATTCATTGACGAGATCGCCCCTCTTTCCGATATGATGAAAAATGCTGAAGATTTTATGAAATTTCCATTGCCAACAACTTGAGGAAAGTATTAATGAGCGATTCTACCTTTGAGAAAGTTAAGAACATTATCGTCGAGCAGCTAGAGGCCGACGCAGCAGCCATCAAGCCCGAATCAACCTTTGCAGAAGACCTCGGAGCAGACTCCCTCGATATTGTCGAACTGGTCATGGCACTTGAAGAAGAATTCGATATCGAAATTCCCGATGATGCCGCCGAGAAAATTTCTACGGTTCAGTTAGCCGTAGATTACATTAACGAAAAAGTTTCCACTCCGGCTTAGATTGGCGCGGGGGAATCTTATTTTCGAGGGATTTCCCCGAATTTTGCACTGCGATCGCCCCTGCATTCTGGGTTTATCTCCCCCCATCACTCATCTGAAATTATGACGAATTTGCAACGGAAAAGAGTTGTTATCACCGGTCTTGGCGCAATTACTCCCCTCGGCAATACGGTTGAAGAATATTGGCAAGGGTTAATCGAAGGTCGCAATGGCATTGACATCGTGACCCATTTCGATCCGTCCGAACACGCCTGCCGCATTGGCGGCGAGGTCAAAGGCTTCAATCCCCACGATTATATTCCCAAGAAAGACGCTAAACGGATGGATCGTTTTGCTCAGTTTGCGGTGTCTGCCAGCAAACAAGCTCTACTCGATGCAAAACTGGAGATAGACGATCTGAATGCCGATCGCATTGGCGTGTTGATCGGCACGGGTGTAGGTGGCATCAAGGTCATGGAAACACAGCAAGAGGTTTATTTGACAAAAGGCCCGTCTCGTTGCAGTCCGTTCATGATTCCCATGATGATCGCGAACATGGCGGCAGGTCTGACGGCAATTCATACGGGAGCCAAGGGGCCGAATACTTGTGCGGTGACAGCTTGTGCGGCGGGGTCGAATGCCATTGGCGATGCGTTCCGCTTGGTGCAAGGCGGGTACGCAGATGCAATGATTTGCGGTGGGACGGAGGCAGCGATTACGCCCTTATCCTATGCTGGTTTTGCTTCGGCACGGGCGCTCTCGACCCGCAATGATGACCCCAAGCACGCCTGCCGTCCCTTTGATAAAGGTCGCGATGGTTTTGTGATGGGAGAAGGCTCCGGCATTCTCGTGATTGAGGAATTAGAAAGCGCCCTTGCTCGTGGGGCGAGAATTTATGGAGAAATCGCGGGGTATGGGATGACCTGCGATGCCTATCACATGACTTCTCCCGTACCGGGAGGACTCGGTGCCGCCCGAGCGATGGAATTAGCATTGAAAGATGGTGGTTTGACTCCCGATCGCGTCAGCTATGTTAACGCCCACGGTACCAGTACCCCGGCCAACGACCCGACGGAAACTAATGCAATTAAAAAGGCTCTGGGCGATACAGCTTATAAAATTCCTGTTAGTTCCACAAAGTCCATGACCGGACATTTATTAGGAGGTTCGGGGGGGATTGAGGCAGTGGCAGCAGTAATGGCGATCGCAAACGATCGCGTCCCGCCGACAATTAATTTAGAAGAACCCGACAAAGATTGCGATCTCGATTACGTTCCTAATGAAAGCCGTGAGGTTAAAGTGAATGTGGCACTTTCCAATTCTTTTGGATTTGGCGGACATAATGTTACTCTAGCCTTTCAGAAATATTAATCGAGGATATCCTTTAACCTATATTACAGAGTAGGGAAAAAAGCGATCGCAATTTTCGTTTCGCGATCGCTTTCTCTGTTCTATGGGTATAATGTGAGAAAAGCAAGTCTTGAGTGTCCGCGATCGCGACGAGAAAAAACAAAGGTCTAGCGATCGTTAGAAATCTTTTGAGAATGATTTGTAAAGGTAGTAAAATATTTTTGCGAAAGATTAGCAACAAAGAAGTTTGCTTGCAGACATCTTTTCAAAATTTTATGCTGTGCCCCTAAGACAAGGATGAACATTAACAGACGAGTATTTTTATTTGGCGGTACTGCCATCACGGCAATTACCCTCGGACAACTGGGCAAGTCCCAACCCAGTCTGGCTCAATCCCGCAGAATGAATCTCTATTCCTCGCGGCATTACGATACGGATCAATCCCTCTATGACACTTTCCAATCTGATTCTGGCGCTCGCGTCAACATGATTGAAGCGGGTGCAGGAGAACTGATGGAGCGCATTAAAAGTGAAGGCAGAAATAGCCCTGCTGATGTGTTGCTGACTGTCGATGCGGGCAATCTTTGGCGAGCGCAACAAGACGGCTTATTTCAAGCCGTGGATTCCGATTTTCTCAATGAGAAGATTCCGGCCAGCCGTCGCGATCCCGATGGATTCTGGTATGGCTTTTCCGAGCGAGCGCGGGTGATTTTCTACAATAAGGCTAATGTAGATCCTTCGGAGCTTTCGACCTACGAAGCGCTTGCCGATCGCAAGTGGCGGGGTAAGATTCTCCTGCGTTCTTCGACCAATATCTATAACAAGTCTTTGGTGGCTTCTCGCATTGCCATCCACGGCGAGGATACGGCAGAAGATTGGGTTAAAGGCATTTTTGCCAATTTTGCCCGTCCCCCCGAAGGTAATGACACCGCCCAAATTAAGGCTTGTGCGGCGGGTATTGGCGATATTGCGATCGCGAATAGCTACTACTTTGCTCGTTTGGCACGCTCCAGCGATCCGGCCGACCGAGATGTGATCGACAAAGTGGGCATTTTCTTCCCCAATCAAGGTGCTGGGGAACGAGGCACTCACGTTAATATTAGCGGCGGCGGCGTATTGAAAAATTCACCCAATCGCGCGGCGGCGATCGCTTTCCTCGAGCATTTGGCGAAACCCGTATCCCAACGGCTTTTCTCTGATGGCAACAATGAATATCCCGTCGTTAAAGATGTGGAATGGTCTGACACCCTGATGAGTTTTGGACGGTTCAATATAGACAATCTCAATGTTGCCGAATATGGTAAAAACCAACTAGAAGCGGTTCAAATGATGGATCGCGCGGGTTGGACGTAAGCCGTTTTTTTGAATTGTTTTGATTGTTATTGAGCGGCCTCGATCTTCTTTCGAGGCCGCTTCTAAATTTCTAGAATTTCAGCGATATGCGTTTCTTTTCAGGCAAGCGTTCTTTTAAATTTCCTAAATTTTTATCCCATCGCTCTCTTTTTGTGGGGTTGACTTTGGCGATCTCTTTGCTCGTCCATGGGGGCTTGTTACTTTGGCCGATTGCGATCGAACCCGATCCGGAACTTATCCCAGAAGACGAATCCGAAGTTGTATCCGTGACACGACTCAAAAGACAGCCCACTCCGCCTCCAGTTGCTCCAAAAGAAGAAATCCCCACCCCCATATTGCAGCAACCCCAAAGAGCGCCTGTCCTTCAACCTCAAACCCCCCCACCACAACCCCAAAGAACGCCTATCCCTCAGCCTCAAACGCCTCCTCCAGTTACTTCTGACCCCGCACCTGCTCTAACCCCAACACCAACCCCAACACCAACACCAACTCCAACCCCAACTCCAACTCCAACACCATCACCAACCCCAACACCATCACCAACCCCAACACCAACACCAACCCCAACCCCAACACCAACCCCAACTCCAACTCCACTTCTTCCAGCTTCGT
Organism: Cyanobacteria bacterium P01_E01_bin.42; assembly: GCA_039194995.1. Taxonomy (GTDB): domain Bacteria; phylum Cyanobacteriota; class Cyanobacteriia; order Cyanobacteriales; family Spirulinaceae; genus CCY15215. The sequence continues at coordinate 16,435 of JBCCVR010000146.1, forward strand.
TTATTCCAGACTTTCCTCACGATGAGAATGCACAGGGAGGATGCTATGAATTAGAAGATAATTGTCAGAAAGTACCGGGGGGGACTTTACAGTCAGTCAAACAGAACATTCAACAAGAATTAGAGGCTCGCGGCTATCAATTTAGACAGCGATCGGATTTGGGAGAGGATCAGGGAATGCGTATTTATGAGGTATCAAAAGTAGATTCAGAGGAAAAACTCTATTTGAGCGTATTTTCCCGATTTTCAGTCGATGAAGGACAGACGGTTATTTATGTTTTGTCAGAAGACCCTGTGGAAAGTCTTAACGAACTCGAACAGTGACTCTCTAATTGTTGCGATCGCAATGCTTATCTAAAAAGTCGCATAATATAATAGACAGAATCAAATATTGTGGAAGGAGAGCAAATGCTAGGATTCGATCGCATCACCTTTGACCCCAAAATCATGACCGGACAAGCCTGCATTCGAGGAATGCGAATACCCGTTTCCTTGGTCTTAAATCTTGTTGCGCATCAGAAACCCGTTGCAGAAATTCTCGAAGAATATCCCGACCTAGAAGCCGAAGACATACAAGAATGCTTACTCTACGCAGCTTGGTTGGCAAGTGAAAAAGTATTTCCAATCTCGACAACGCAAAATCCAAAAAAGCAAGAGGAAAACGTAGCATGAGATTTTTGGCAGATATGGGAATTTCTCTGCAAACGGTTGCTTGGATACGCGATCGCGGTTACGATATCAAACATCTACGAGAAGAGGGATTGCAACGCTTACCCGATGAAGAAATCATTATTAAAGCTAATGCAGAAAGAAGGATAATTCTCACACTCGATCTTGATTTTTCCCGCCTTTTAGCACTATCAGGAGAACAATTTCCCAGTGTGATTTTGTTTCGTTTGGGAAATGAAGATTATCACATTATCAACGATCGCTTGCAAGATGTCTTTGCGTGTTGTGCAGAAGACTTGCAAGAAGGCGCGATCGTCTCTGTCAGCAGCGAATCTTTGCGCGTGAGAAAATTGCCCATATCGGATTGAGCCGATTAAACTGCTAAGAATTTTTGAATGACATCTTGACTCAATTCGCTCGTGCTGCCCGAGGCAACGATACCGCCTTTTTGCATGGCATAATAGCGATCGGCTTGTCGGACAAAATGCAAATGTTGTTCAACTAAAAGCACGGATATTCCCGTCGTTTTGATAATTCCCCTGACTGCTTCTTCAATCTCCAGAATAATTGAAGGTTGAATCCCTTCCGTGGGTTCGTCTAAGAGCAATAATTGCGGTTGTCCCATCAAAGCACGAGCGATCGCTAGTTGTTGTTGTTGTCCACCGCTCAAATCCCCCCCCATGCGGTTCAACATGGTCTTTAAAACGGGGAATAATTCAAAAATTTGGTCGGGAATTTTATCTTTGCCTTTTCGTCCTTGGGGACGGGCTTCTAATCCTAACAATAAATTTTCTTTGACGGTAATGCGAGGAATAATTTCTCGCCCTTGGGGAACGTAACCGATGCCCATCTTAGCTCTGCGATCGGTGGTTTTCTGAATGATATCTTCTCCTTGGTATTTAATCGTACCCAAGCGGGGTTTTAGCAATCCCATAATTGTTTTTAATAATGTCGTTTTTCCGACACCATTACGCCCGATCAAACAAACCATTTGTCCGGCAGTAACGTTGAGATCAACATTTCTGAGAATGTGACTCTCGCCATAGTAAACATTGAGTTGGGAAATATTTAGCATTTTAGTTATTGGTTATTAGTTATTAGTTCTTGGCTTGCACTGAGCTTTGCCGAAGTTTTGTTAGTTATTGCTCTTTTCCGATCTCCCCCTCTTGAGAGGGGATTGGGGGGTGGGTTTTATTTTGTTACTCTTTATCCTTGACTTCTTGCTCTAAGCGTTTGACGGTTTCTTCTGGAAGTTCGAGTAAGTGGATTAGGTTTTTATAGGCGATCGCTTCTTCCTCATTAATCAAATTCTCATCTGGGGTTCTGGCACTCGAACTAATAATTTCATAACTGAGTTTTAGCACCATTTCTCGCTCTGCAACAGTTTCCAATTGGGGAACTAAATTAGCAATCTCTACATTTGAACCCAAATAATCTCGCAATTCCTCCTGTAATTCTTTCTGCTGCTGGCTATCATCAGCAAACTGACGACTCAATCGCGTTAAAATCACATCTATTTCTTCTGGGGAAATCTTACCATCCGCCCATGCCATCGATGCAGCAATTCGCAAAATAATCATTTCTTTTTCGCCAATAGAAGGGGCTTGACCCAAGTACACTTCAATCACGCGGGGGTCATTTTGCACGCGATCCATACTTCCTTCACACAATACCGAACCTTGATGCAATACGGTGACTTGTCGGGCAATTTGGCGCACGAACTCCATATCGTGTTCTATGACGATAATTGAATGGCTTTCTGCTAACGCTAAGAGGAGATTGCCAACATTTTCGGTTTCTTCATCCGTCAGTCCTGCGACGGGTTCATCGACTAATAAAAGTTCTGGAGATTGTGCGACTAACATCCCAATTTCCAGCCGTTGTTTTTCCCCATGAGAAAGCAGTGCAGCTTGTAAATCGGCTTTCGCTGTCAAACCAATCGTCTCTAATAAGCCGATTACATTTCGTCTATCTGTGGAAGGGGGACGTTTAAACAGGGTTGAAAAGACATTTTTCTGTCGATTACAAGCTAAATCTAAATTTTCTCGCACGGATAGATTGAGATAGACTCGAG
>JBCCVR010000147.1:0-19014 GCA_039194995.1 Cyanobacteria bacterium P01_E01_bin.42
CCTGGGCGGACATCTTAAACCGCGCCAACTTAGGATTCGAAGTAATGCACGAGCGCAACGCTCACAACTTCCCCTTAGATTTGGCGGCTGGCGAGTCTGCTCCTGTTGCTCTGCAAGCTCCTGTCATCAACGGCTAATTTGCGAAGTTAGCCTAAAATCTTAGGCAAAGCCAATATCAAAGAAAGTGCACTCTCTCGGAGTGCACTTTCTTTTGGTATAGCATTACACTGTTAGGTTAGGAAATTTCTTCTCTCTGTGTTTCTCTGTGTCTCTGTGGTTCAAATTCTTTGACTTTCCCGCTCTTTAACCATCCAAAGCCTGCGCATTCTCCTCAGATGCAAAATAGCGGTGATAGTAGTAATAAGAACCGGAAGTAAAATCTTTGGCACCATTGGCGACTAAACCCATAGGCGCGGTTTGAGACATTTTGATATTTTCTAAAACTTGTTTGAGCAACGTGCGATCCGTCCAGCCCAAGCGCACCACCATCAGCATGACATCCACCTGACCCGCTAGGAATTTCGCATCGGCTAAACCCAACATGGGAGGCGTATCGAAGATAATTAAATCGAAAGACTGACGCAGGCGATCGATCAAGCTCTTCATTTTTTGAGAAGAGAGCAAGCGTGTCGGATCCGGGGGAATTTGTCCGGAAGTCAGAATAAACAAATTATCATCCAACGTTGATTGCTGGATAATGTCTTCCACCTCCAAATCCATCGAAATTGCATGGGAAAGTCCCCAAACATTTGGTAAATCCGTCATGGCATGGACTTGGGGGCGACGTAAATCCGCATCGACCAATAGCACTCGCTGTCCCATCGCCGCCGCAGACTGAGCCAAATGCACCGAGGTGGTGGATTTGCCTTCGAGGGGAACCGAAGAACTCACGACCAAGACTTGCAGGGGTTTATCGGGGGTAAAGAAAGAGAGATTGGCATTGAGAGACCGAAAGGCTTCTAGGAAAGGCGAGGCGCGATAGCGGCGATCGAAGGAACGCAAAGATAAGGGAGAGGCTTTCTCGCTGCCCTTGCGTTCCTTAAAGTCCTTGCGATAGGGAATGACCCCCAATAAGGGCAAACCCACATTATCTTTCAGGTCTTCGGGGGAATGGAAGCGCACGTCAAGTTTTTCGGCGATTAATGCCGCCCCGGAGCCGGCCAGCAATCCCGCAAAAATCCCCAAGATCAAACCGCGAGAAACATTGGGAGCAATGGGATAGACGGGTAATTCTGCCGCGTCAATTTCTTCCCAAGAGAGGGTGCGTTGAGCGGATTCAATCTCGAGGTCTTCTTTCACAGAAAGAAAGCGTTTGAGGGCTTCGGTAGCCACATTGAGTTCCCTCTGCAGATCCGTGTATTGACGGCTGAGAAGGGCAAATTTCTGCATTTCCCCTCGGGTTTGATTTTCGGCTAGGGTGAGGGCAGCTTCCCGCACTGCGAGAACTTGTTTTTGGTTGGTGGCTTCGATGAGTTCTTGGGTGAGTTTGAGGCGGATGGAGTTGGGAGATGTATTCAGATTCGTCAGGTTTTCTTGCGCCCCTTCTTCCCCCAAAACCGCGATCGCTTCTTGGCGAATGAGGGGGAGTATTTTATTGCGGCGATCGCGCAAGACTTGAATTTGGGGGCTGCTGGGGGTAAAGCGGGTAGACTCAACCGCCAGTTCGGTTTCGACCTCTTGGAGTTGGTTGAGGAGGGATTGATAGCGGGGTGCTTCGCTTAAGGATGTGGCCACGATCGCCCGATCCAATTCGATATCTAACTGACCCTTTAACTTTTGCTCTAAAGACTCCGAGGCTTTTAATTCGGCAGAGGTTTCCTGCTGGGAGACGCGAAGTTGACTGAGGCGATCGGCTACGCGCTGGCCTTGAACCTCGGGATCGAGGAGGTTGTGTTGCTGGCGAAATTTTTGGACTTGTTGTTGCAGGTCGTTAACTTGCGTTTCGAGGAGGGGAAGTTGCCTTTGGACGAATTCCAGTCCCTTTTGTTTGCCCGTTTTTTGTTCGATCTGGGAGTATTCGATAAAGCCCGCAGAAATAGCATCAAGAATAAACTTAATTTTTTCGGGATCGGAGTCTTGAAAGGAGATTTCTAAAATTTTTGTATAGTCCACCCGTCCGATAGACAAACCCCCCATCACACCGTGATAGTCGAGGTTTGGATAGCGATCGCGAATCCTTTCGACAATGGGTTCGATCACTTTCGGACTGCGGAGGACTTCGATTTGGGTCTCGTAATCCAACTCCGTCACGGACTGGCGACCCACCAAACGTTGGGAAAAGCGATCGAAGGTTTCTTCGCTCGCTATCGGTTCGATTAAAATCCGAAATGAACTTTTGTAAAGGGGAATCTCATTGAGAATTCGAAAGGCCATGGACGAAGTAACCGCCGCCCCCACTAAAAGAAACAACCACCACCGACGACGCAGCACAGAGAGAGACTGACGGAGATTGAGAGAATCGTCTTGAGTTTTGGGCAGAGATGGGGGAAAAGAATCCGCGATCGCGGGTTGAAGGGGAAGAGCCGGGGGGCTGACATTTGGGACGGACTGCTGAGGGCGATTCGAAACCATGTACTTTGGTTTTGGTTATTGGTTATTAGTTATTGGCGATCGGGTGACGGTTAGGGCTAATGACTCTATGATATCTACTGGGGAAGAAAATTTCCGATTTGGCATAACTTTACCGCGAATTTCTAATTCCCTCCTCCCTATTCCCTACTCCTCATTCATGCCGAAAACCGAACTGATTATTGAAGCTGGTAAAACAGAACAGCAATACTGGCAAGATTTATGGCATTACCGAGAACTATTTTATTTCTTGGCATGGCGAGATATTTTGGTGCGTTACAAACAAACGGTAGTCGGCGTAACGTGGGCATTACTCCAACCTTTTGCCACAATGGTAGTTCTAACGGTAGTGTTTGGCAAACTGGCTAAATTGCCCTCAGAGGGCGCGCCTTATCCGATTTTGGTGTTTGCTGCCATGTTGCCTTGGCAATTTTTCGCCAATTCTCTTGCCAATTGCAGTAATAGTTTGGTGGGCAATGCCAACCTCATTTCTAAAGTTTATTTTCCCCGTTTAATCGTGCCTGCCAGTGCAATTGTCGTCAGTTTCGTCGATTTTGCGCTCTCGGTCGCAATTTTATTGGGATTAATGGCTTGGTATAACTTTGTTCCTTCTTGGCGCGTCATTGTCCTACCCGGATTTACGATCGTTGCCGCGATCGCGAGTTTGGGTGCGGGTCTCTGGCTGGCTGCTCTCAATGTCCGCTATCGAGATTTTCGTTTTGTTGTTCCTTTTATCGTACAGTTGGGACTCTATATTTCTCCGGTGGGTTTTAGTAGCAGTATTGTCCCCGAACGCTGGCGCTTACTCTATTATCTCAATCCCATGGTTGGCGTTATCGATGGGTTTCGCTGGGCAATTTTAGGCGATGAATTTCAGTTTTATCTCCCCGGATTTCTCTTGTCTTTACTTCTTTTAGGTACGTTGGCTATCAGTAGTATTATTTATTTCCGCAAAACAGAGCGGACTTTTGCAGATGTGATTTAATTTGTTTGTTGTTTGTCGTTTGTTATTGGTTATTGGTTAAAACCTCTTGGGATTCTCATGTCAGATTTTGCAATTCGCATTGAAAATTTAAGCAAGAAATATATTCTCGGACATCAGCAGCAAGATAGTCAGATGTTACGCTATGCCGTGATGCAAAGGTTAAAGCAATTACCGAGGCAATTGTTTGGGAAAAAACAGACGAGAATCGAGGAAGAATTTTGGGCATTAAAGGATGTTTCTTTTGAAATCGAACGAGGCGATCGCGTCGGCATTATTGGTAGAAATGGTGCGGGAAAATCGACATTATTAAAAATATTAAGTCGCATTACCGAACCCACAACCGGACGAATTCATCTGAAGGGAAGAGTTGCCAGTTTGTTGGAAGTGGGAACGGGATTTCATCCAGAGTTAACGGGACGAGAAAATATTTATCTCAATGGTTCGATTTTGGGAATGAGTAAAATAGAGATTCGAAAAAAATTTGATGAAATTGTCTCGTTTGCAGAAATTGAACGATTTTTAGATACTCCCGTTAAACGCTATTCATCGGGAATGTATGTGCGTTTAGCTTTTTCAGTCGCCGCTTATTTAGAAACCGATATTTTAGTCGTCGATGAAGTCTTAGCCGTGGGAGACGTACAATTTCAAAAGAAGTGTTTAGGAAAGATGGAAACAGTCGGGAAAGAAGGGAGAACGGTTATTTTTGTCAGTCACAATATGGGGGCGATCGAACGATTGTGCGATCGCGGTATTTATTTAGAAAGCGGTTTAGTGAAAGCAAGTGGGTTATCGGAACGAATCATTCAAGAGTATCTGACCGATATTATGGCAGGCTCTGTAGAGGATTTACAAAAGTTTCGCATGGTGGGGTTAGGACAAAATATTTGGTTTGATTCGATTGAATTTCTCGCGGAAGCTGAGGGCGTTGCGGCGTTCGGTCAACCGCTACAATATGAATTGATCGTCCGATCGCGAAAAGATTTCACCGATTTGAGTATTGGTGCCAGTATTTACAGTCTATCGGGGAGTTGCGTGGGAACGCTTTTCACCCGCGAGATCTTTGCGATCGAAGCGGGGGAAACCAAACGCCTAAAACTGCAAATTTCCAATCATCATTTAGTTCCGGGATCTTATTATGCGGGTTTCAGTATTGGTTGTGGGAACTATAATAGCAACCGACAGGATTTTGATGTCGTAATCGGCTACCCCAATTTTCAAATTTTGCCGATCGCAGACGATATGGATACAATTTCAGTGTGGCATTCAAGTTGGGGAAATGTTGTCTTTCAAGACAATAAGTTATTCATTGAGTAAAAAGCTAATATAAAACGACGTTAAATCTAAAAGAAAGATTCCACAAATATCCCGGAAATTCATGAAGGTCAAACTCGAACCCAACTATCCCACGATCGCGCCGATCGCAACAGCGGAAAAACGCCCATTTTGGTCGGTTATTATTCCAACCTACAATCGCATTACCTATTTAGAACAAACCTTAAAGAGCGTTTTAGCAGCGGGAATTTCTGCTGAAGAAATGCAAATTGAAGTCGTCGATAATTGCTCGGATCGGGTCGATATCAAAAGCGTTGTTCGAGATATTGCCGGCGATCGCATTTCTGTTTATCGTCAGCCTCAAACAGTCAGCATGAGCGAAAATTGGACGACCTGTATTCGTCGCGCCCGAGGTTTTTGGGTGCATATTCTCCACGATGACGATCTCGTATTACCCGACTTTTACTCGACTTATCGACAGATTATTGAAACTACAAATTGTCTAATGGTTGCAGGTCAAGCAATTCTCATTGATGAAGAGGAAAACTGGCAGAGAATTTCTTGTTGGCTGCCAGCCAGAAACCATCTACTAGATAATCCATTAAAAGCGATCGCCAGTCAAAGTATTGTTATGGCTGCTTCTGTGGTCGTCTCCCGCGATACTTACGAGAAAATCGGCGGTTTTCATTCCCAATTAGTACACGCACCCGATTGGGAAATGTGGACGAGAATTGCAGCAATGGGGAAAGTAGGCTGGGCGAAAAAACCGTATTGCTTATATCGCATTCATGCTGGATCGGAAACCAATTTGGCAGCATTAACCGGAACTAATATTTTAGATTTATTAGCAGCCTCTCGATTAATGGCAAGACATTTTGAAGATCGGAAAGTTCGGCAGGAAGTCCAACAAAGTACATTATATTATTTAGGCAATGCTGCCAAAGAAAAAAGCCAAATTTTAGCGTATACTCGCAAGTATAAAGCTGCCTTATTATACGGTCGGCTGGCGATCGCACTTCGTCCTCTGAAATTGGAATCTTATATTACTTTTTTGCTCGTATTAAAAACAATTTTTGCTGGCTTGCTCAAATCATTATTACAAGTCCCTTCTCGCCATGAAAGTCTTACAAATTAATCAATACGATATTTGGGGAGGAGCAGCGATCGCCGCTTATCGCTTGCATCAGGGCTTACTCAATCGAGAAATTGATTCTCGTTTATTAGTGGGAGGCGCAAAAATTCCCGACGATCGAGTTGCGATCGTGCCGCGATGGATTAGATTAGAAAATCAGCTTTCTCGTATCAATCGGCGACTGGGACTCAATTATATTAATATTCTCAGCAGTTTTAATTTAGGAAAGCATCCCTTTTATCAAGACGCAGATATTGTTAATTTTCATAATCTTCATACGGGATACTTTAATTATTTAGCATTGCCAAAGTTGACACACTTGAAACCCTGTGTATTGAGTCTCCATGATATGTGGAATTTTACCGGACATTGTGCGTATAGTTATGATTGCGATCGCTGGAAAATTGGCTGCGGTTCTTGTCCTTATCCTAGCGATTATCCCGTCATCGAACGCGACGGTACAGCTTGGGAATGGAAATTAAAAAACTGGGTTTATCAAAATTCGCAACTGGTTATCATTGCTAATAGTTCTTGGATGGAACGCTTAGCACGACAAAGTATATTAAGTTGCTTTGAGATCGTTCATATTCCTCTAGGCATTGACATGAATCTTTATCAACCCATTGAGAGCCAAAAATGCAAGGAGTTATTAGGCATCCCTTCTCAAAAAAAGGTTTTAATGTTTGCTGCTTTAAACTTTCACGATCCGTGGAAAGGCAGCGATCTATTAGTCAAAATTCTCTCCGATCTTCCCGAGTCTTTAAAACAAAATCTAGTTTTGCTCCTCTTTGGTAATGAAAGCGAGAATTTAGCTCAAAAAGTTGCCATTCCGATTATAAGTTTGGGATATTTAAGCAACGATCGCCTCAAAGCGATCGCCTATTCTGCTGCGGATTTATTCTTATTACCGAGTCGTGCCGAAGCCTTTGGACTGGTTGCCTTAGAAGCAGCCGCTTGCGGAACGCCTACCGTGGCTTTTCGAGTCGGAGGAATTCCCGATATCGTGCGTCCCGGAAGTACGGGAGAATTAGCAGTTCCAGAAGATACCGGAGGATTTATCAAAGCGATCGTCAACTTGCTAGAAGACAGTCAACAATACGAACAATTATCTTTGCAATGTCGCCAAGTTGCCACAGAGGAATTTTCGCTCGATCTGCAAACAAAACGCTATCTAGAACTCTATCAAAAAATTCTATAGCAAGTCCATTTGAGTTGTAAACAAATCGATGTCCAACAAAATTTCATATTCAGGTGTGGAACTGGCACCCTGCCAGTGTTTGAAAAAATTAGAAACAGGCTGGAAGCCTGTTCCACTCGTTTACAATTCATTTAGGTTTGCCATAGCTCAAAATTGAATTATTTTTAATTACAATGCCAATTTTAACGAAATCTCTAACTCTCGAAGATTTACCGCCAACTCCACCTCAAAAAACAGGATGGTGTTGGCAGCAGTCCAGTCAAAACCCCGACTCTATTTTAACAGATTGTTCGCAATATCCTCTAATTAGCATTGTTACGCCCAGTTACAATCAAGCGGAATTTTTAGAAGAAACCATTCGTTCGATTCTCCTGCAAAATTATCCGAATTTGGAATATATTATTATTGATGGAGGGAGTACGGATGGAAGTGTAGAAATTATTAAGAAATATGAACCTTATTTAGCGTATTGGGTTAGCGAGCGCGATCGCGGACAATCCGATGCCCTGAATAAAGGGTTCAAACGCGCGACAGGAGAGTTAATCGGCTGGCAAAATTCCGACGATACCTATCAGCAGAACGCTTTTGCCTATGCTGCAAAAACCTATCTTTCCCATCCAGAAGCCGAGGTTATTTACGGACTCGTTCACCATATCAATCGCGACAGTCAATTTCTGGAGGAATATCCCGTAACAACGGCAACGATTGCCAATATGATACCCTATTCAGCCGTTACCAATCATTCGGTTTTTTATACGAGAAAAATATTTCAGGACGGCAATTTTATCGATACAAATTTACAGCATTGTATGGATCAAGAATTTATTCTCAGATTGTTACTGAAACAATATAAATTTGTTTTTGAGCCTCAAATTATCGGGAATTGGCGGCTTTACGATTTCACCAAATCCTCTCAACAAATGGATATTTGGGCGAGAGAAGCCTTTCAATTATGCCAACAAATTTATAATGATGAAACCTGCGATCGCGCCATTCGAGATAAAGCAAAAAGTTCTTTGTATGGGTTGTGTCTGGATAATTTTGCGAAGGGAAGAGCTAAAGTTTTTCGCGATACCGTGGCAGAATTAGTAAAAATATTTGGCTGGCAAATGTTGTTGGGTGGTATGGGTTTAAAATATGGATTATCTTGGCTGGGAGAGGAGAATTTAAAACAATTATTACAACTCAAAGAAAAATTTTATACTCTGGTTAAGTCTAATGGTTAATATTGGTTATCGTGCGGCAAGATTGCAAGGAAAACTGACGCGATCGCTCTATTGTCGGAGAATTCCCCAAATGATTCGCCGTCCCATTCAACAAGCGATCGAACTCAATTTAGCAGTTTACGCTTTATCCTGTCCGCGAGATTTACCGGAACAAATTGCCAGCATTCGCAGCTTTCTATCTTCTGTGGGGATTCCAGCGCAATTTACCATCATTTCCGATGGCTATGCAAAGGCAGAATGCCAACTCTTAGAAGCCATTCATCCCTGTATTTCTGTCATTCCCTTACAAGAATTCACGCAAGGATTACCTCAAAAAGTTTACGATTATGCGGCGATTAATCCAATGGGAAAGAAATTGGCGGCAATTTTATCCATTCCGTGCGATCGCATTTCCATTTATACCGATTCTGATATCTTTTTCTTTCCCCAAGCCACAGAACTGAAAAATTTAATCGATCCGACAGATCCTCACTCTTATTATTTACCCGATACCGATCCGGCTTTCGATCTGCGAATTATTCAGGAATCAGAACGAGAAAATCCCATTAATGGCGGTTTTATTTTGTTTAAAAAGAAGCCTAATTGGGATTTTGCAATGGATCGGTTTTTACATCTGCAAGAACCTCCAAATTATTTTACCGAACAAACAATGATGCACCTAACTTTACATCAAGACGGTGCAAAACCATTGCCTAGCGATCGCTATATCATGTGGCGAGATGATGAGTTTTTGTTCCGCGATCGCTATGCGAATAAAGAGACGGTTTTACGGCATTACGTCACGCCCGTTCGTCACAAATTTTGGTGCAATCCTCAATATTTGGTGTAAAGATTGATACCAAACCCGTATTGCTGAGAAGGATTGTTTGCACGAACTGCCTCCCGATCGCTCTTTGAGATGGTTTTATCATAGCGCGATCGGGAGGCAACTCGATTCTTGTAGGGATTCAACGGAGGGGAAGAGGTGCTAAAACAAAACTACTTTAATAACCGTATCTCCTTAATAAATTAACTAACAACCTCCTTTTTCGGTCCCGTCAGCAGCAAATACAGACAAGGAATAATAATCAGCGCATTCAACGTCGCCGCCACCAAACCAAAACCGATCGCGCTGGCGAGGGGAAACCAAACGGGATCGCTCAACGCCAAGGGAATTACCCCTACAATCGTCGTGATACTGGTGGTTAAAATCGGACGCAAGCGCGCCGCCGCCCCTCGTGCTGCCGCCTCGCGAATGGGCATACCGCGATCGCGAAACTTGTTCATCATCTCCACCATCACGATCGCGTCATTAACCACAATCCCCGTCAAAGAAATCATGCCGATCACCGCCGGGAAAGAAATCGCCGTGCGGGTGAGAAAGAAACCCAAAAACGTCCCGATCGCTGCCAAGGGAATCGACATCATAATGATGAAAGGTTGCAAAAATGAGCCGAACTGAATCACTAAAACAGAGAAGATCAAAAATAGCGATACGATTAGCATTTGTCCCGCCGAGCCAAAGGTTTCTGCTTGGGTTTCCGCTTCCCCGGCTAACTTATAGGCGTAGCCCGATGGCCAGTCTTCCTTAGCGCGATCGAGTTGCGGTTGCAAATCTCCCCAAATCTCCCCTAACGTTCGGCCGCCCTCGGTTTTGGCCAAGATCGTCACCGTGCGCTCGGCATCTTGATGGGTAATCGAGATGGGAGCCTCTCCCCTCTGGGTGTCCAAAATTTGCGACCCGACGATGGTTTCTCCATCCGGCTTAACAAAGCGCATCCGCATGATTTCGCTCCAGTTGGTCGGGCCGCCGATCGCACCCTGACGCGAAGGCCATTTGGTACTCAGATAAATGGTTAAATCTTCCTCGCCGCCGCCGATGGGAAAATCGCCTATATCGGTATCGGCAATCAAAAAACGGCCTTGATCTGCTAAGTCACTCGAAGAAAAACCGTAAAAATCCATCGCCTCTCGCCGAGGAATCGCGCGAATTTCCGGATTTTTCGGGCCGAGATCGTCTCGCACGTCCGTCGCCCCCGGAATGTTTCGCAAAGCTAATTGTGTTTCTCGGGAGATTTGGCGCAAGACATCCATATCGGGCCCGCTAATCTGCAATTGGAAGGGATCGCCCCCTTCCCCCGTCGTTTGATAATTGACGGTCATCGTTGTTCCGGGATAGTTGCGAATGACCTCGCCGAGTTCTAACTTCAAATTTCCCGCTAATTCATAAGACAGTTTGTCCTTATATTCTTCAGATAGTTGTTGCCTGCGTTCGTTTTGGGGCAGAAACATGGCCGAAAAGCCCACGTAATAATCGGCCTCGTTGGGTTGAATGCCGCTTTCTTGAACGAGGTTACTTTTCAAGCCCACTTGCTTGATGACATTCTCAAAATAGGGCTTAGCGCGGAGAATTTCCCCAATCTCGTCGGCGGCTGCTTGGGAACTGTCGAGGGTGGTCGTAGGCGGCAAGCGTAAATTAATGCTCAGCCTGCGTCCGTCGGATTTGGGAAATAATTCGCCCGGGATGGTTGAGACGAGGACGAAGGAAAAGACAAACAGGGCGATCGCGGCAAAAACCCACAGTCGGGCGATCGCCTTCGATCGCACCGTCGATCCCAAAGTCCAATTGGCAAAACGCCCTGAGACGACTTCCGTTAACTTGTCGATCCATGTGGCTTTATACTCTCCCGAAACATTACCCAAGAGATAATAAGAGAGGGGAATATCGACAATGAGCGCCAAAAAGTAACTGGTGAGCAGGCAGACGATCGCCGTGATGGGAATGAAGCGAATAAACTGCCCCATTGTGCCGCTAATCGCCAAGAGGGGAGCAAGGGCGAAAATGGTGGTTAACTGACCCGTAAAGGCAGGCAAAGAGTAGGTGCGCACGGTTTTCAAGGCTGCCTTGTGCCAAGGTAAACCCTCCACGTAGATGCCATCGTGCATCCCTTCCATCATCAGGATAAACACGTCCACCAATAATCCTAAAGAAAGGATCATTCCCGTTTGCACCAGGCTATTGAGGGTAAAGCCAAAGGCAAACAGAATCGCCAAAGCACCCAAAAATGTGAGGGGAATTGATAAGCCGGCAATAATGGCTTCTCGCCAAGTCAGGGCGAAAAACAAGACGACAAAAACCCCGATAACCCCTTGAATGACATTGCTGGCGACATTGTTTAAATCCTCTTGGATTTCATCGGCTTGGGAGACAATAACCCGATAGTCCATACCATTCGGCCAGATGTCCGGGTTGTTTCTGGCTTCCTCAAGGGAGGCGAGGCAGAGATCGATGATGCGGATGGCATCGGAACCCGGCACTTTTACCACCTCGAGGGTAATCAAGGGTTCAAAAGGCGTGCTATTGTTGCTCAAAAAGGCGCGATTGGTTTCTCGCTCTAAATCTCGTCGGACTTCTGCCACTTCATCAAGGGTAACGACTCGCCCATCGTTGTCCGCATAACCAAGATTGCCAATGCGAGCCACGGGCAGGGCTAATAGGTCTTCCAGTTGGCGAAAGCGCCCGAAAAAGCCTACGCGAGCGCCAATTTCATCGCTTTCAATGCTATCCCAAGGCACATCGAGGTTGCCCTGTTGGATGGCATTGGCCACTTGGGTGGGGGCGATGCCCATCTCGAGGAGGCGATCGGGGAGCATTTGCACGACGATCGCTTCTTTGCGCTGGCCGATTAAATCAACTTCCCGCACCCCGGGCACTTTTTCCAGTAGGTCTTGAATGTCTTCGGAAACGCGACTCAAGACAGTCTGATTGATACCGTAGAGACCGATAGTAAGAATGGGCGTGTCTTGGGAGGAAATTTCCGTAATTTCGGGGGGATCGGCGCGATCGGTTATATCGGCTTCGGCTTTATTGACGGCGGCCCGCACTCGGGCAATGGAGTCGCTGACATCGGCCTCAACCCGAAAGGTCGCTTGAATTCTGGAAAGGCCGCTAAACGAGGCGCTGCTGAGTTCATCCAGTCCTCGCAGGGATTTGAGTTCCGTTTCTAGTTTGTCTGTGACCTGATTTTCGATGGTTTCCGGGTCGGCTCCTCCCCAAACCGTGGTAATGCTCGCGATCGCCTGAATGATTTCCGGGTCGCTTTCTTTGACCATCCCCCCTAGGGCGATCGCGCCTCCCACCAGCAAGAGTAAGGTCAGCAGGAGGGCAAAAATTTGTTTGAGGAAAAAGAAATTTTCCAACACGGAGGCTTTTTTGACCTCGTGAGCTTCGTCATGGGGTTCGGAATGGGTGGGAGGGGTTGACTCTGCCTCTAATTCTCTCTCTAATTCTTGCGTCATTCTCCAAAGACTCCCCGTTCTTCGATGGACACGTCAACGGGAGCACCGTCTACTAAATTTTCTTTCCCTTCGGTGATAACCCATTCTCCGGGGCGGAGATTGCCTTGAATTTCTTGCTGGGTCAGGCCGATAATGCCCCGTTGAACTTCTCGTTGTTCGACAATGCGCTGGCCGTTTTCTCCATCTTTGACCGCGAAAATATAGGGAACGCGATCGCGATAGACCAATGTATTCCACGGCACCACCACGGCATCATTCTTTTCCTCGACCGCGATCCAAACTGCCACCCGTTCGTTATTGAAAATGTTGGTATTGCCGCTCTCAACTCGCACGATCGCACTGACCGATCGCGCCCCCGGTGAAACGGAAGGACTGACGGAAAAGACCCGCCCGGATGCCTTCGCTTGCTGCCTCAACTCCTCGTTGCTCATACTGCGATCGCTACTGTCGCTTCGGTCGGAATCTCCCATGATATAAGCGCGCTGCCCCGGTCTCACTTGCTGCCCTTGAAAAACTGGCAATTCCACCTCTACTTCAAAACTGCGCGGGTCGATGACGATAATGGGAATGCGTTCGATTAGGGTGTCATAGCTAGAGCCGGCTTGTACGATTTCTGGAGTCCAGTAATCCCCTTGGCGGATGTTTAAATGGGCAATTGTCCCGTTAAAGGGTGCAACCAGAGCCGTATCTTCGCGATCCACTTGAACTTTCTGTAACTGTGCATTGGCGCGATCTACCCCAAACACTGCCGATCGCACCCCCGCCGCATTGGATTCCACTTGCTTTTCTGCGGAACTCACTTGAGTTAAAGCATACTGTACCTGTTTCTGGGCGGAATTGACTTGACTTTTTGCCCCGTCGATAGCGGCGATCGCATTCTTAAAATTGGTTTCGTAGCTGTCCAATTCGCTGCGGGTGATCACCCCTGCCTCGTGGAGTTCTTTGCGGCGCAAATATTCTCGTTCGGCGAATTCGCGATCGTTGACGGTCGCCCGTAAATTGGCTTGGGCTTCTACCCATGCCGCTTTGGCCTGTTCGAGGGAAGCATCTGCCCCGACTT
The DNA here is from genome assembly GCA_039194995.1 of Cyanobacteria bacterium P01_E01_bin.42. Lineage (GTDB taxonomy): Bacteria > Cyanobacteriota > Cyanobacteriia > Cyanobacteriales > Spirulinaceae > CCY15215. The sequence continues at coordinate 13,720 of JBCCVR010000147.1, forward strand.
TATTATCGATCGCCTGTTGTAAGCTGGCTTGTGCCTGAGAAACTTGGGTTTGAGATTCGATCAGCCCCGCTCGCTGCACCCGCAAATCCGCATCGGAAGAGCGGCGATCCACGAGAGCCAACAATTCTCCTTGCCGCACGAAATCCCCTTCTCGCAGATCTCGCCCGTTTACTTTTTTAACAAAGGTGATTGTACCGCGAGAATTAAAAGTGAGATGTTTGAAACGAACGGCGCGGCTGAGTCCTTCCCCAAAAACCCACGCTTGAATGGGGGCTTGGACGGCTTGGACGGCTCGAACGGGCAAAGCGGCTTCCGCGCGGGATGGTGCGGGATCGTCTGTCGTTTGCGGTGCGGGATCTTGCAGGCGAGACATCGCCCATAATCCAATGCCCCCTACTACCAGCGCGACTCCTAAAATAAAGAACCACAGGGTATTTCGCGATCGCGAAAGGTAGCGAAAGTCATTGATATCTCGATTAACGCTTTTTTTGTTAATTCTCTCTTTACGAAGAAATTTAGGGGTTGGGGCGATCGCTTTTTCTGGTTTTTTGGGATTATCCGCATCATTGGAGCGATCGGGCTGTTCGGTTTTCATAAGGCTGAACCGGGAAAAACTGGACAAGTGGAGATTTGGCAGAATTCAGTCGCCATTATTTTATACTAAATTCGCCGATTCCCTCGATACGATCGGCAATATTATCGAAGCGATCGCGGCGCTCTCCATTAATCTGCAATGCTCACCCAATTCGCTAAAATAGTCCACTGCAAGAGCCGCGATCGCACTGTGCGATCGCGGTACAATCAAACAGCAAGAGCTACTTGCACTCTTCCCAGCCTTTTCGACATAATACTGGACAATTGCGAGAAACCAAGAACTTTAGTTCTTTAGATTGGCCAGATTTAATCAAGCCATTCCAAGCTGGTGCACATAACTTAATATTTTTAGTTCCTCCATTTTTGGGAAGGCGAAGTCCTTGACGGTGGAGGATTGAGCAATCATTTTTAACGAGAGTTGCAAGGTTGCCGATCTGACGAACGGCTACCATAGAATTCCAAGCCTCTCGACATCCCGGAACTTCAGCAGTTGCGTAGGCATTGGCACTCGAGAGCAGAAAAGCAAGAGAGAAAAAGATTGCAATCAAAGTCGTTCTCAGTGTATTCATGTTAATTTCCTTATTGCTTGAGTGAGCAGATCCGCTCGACCCTCGGCATTTTGTGTCCGGGCCTAACGGCATAATATTCTCTGACTTTGATCGGATTACCACAAACTACGGATTGATGTCAAATCCTTACTTACTCTCCATAAGAATCTCTCCTTCACAATTGCGTTCGGTGCACCATCTAACTCCAACCAATGGACAATCTTTCTTCGCAAGATTTTGTAACCATTTGTACCCTGTAACAAGAGGTTTTCGTGACGTTTTATCTTTCGCGATTAAGAGATTCTCTTTGCATAAATTTGCCCAAAAGCGATCGCTCGATTGAGTTAAAAGGGTTATCTCTCTAATCTGTATAATTAGTAACTTAAATTAATTTTTCTTTTGAACTGATCATATCGATGGATACGATCGCATTGCGCTTCTTGATTTTTCATATCATTATATCAAAAAATATAACAAAATCGTTACAAAAAACATCTTTTAAAAAAAAGATAAAGAGGACTCAATGCCCTGTCTTATCTAGCTTTAAGCACTCTACGATCGGATTTGAAGCAGGTTTGCCGCGCGTTAAATCTTTTTGCAGACTTGTCGGGTATCTCAATAAATTGCGATTGAATGGGAAGTAGAGATAGATTCGATAGGAAACTGCAATGAGGAAGCAACCATCACAACTCACGCGCTTGATCTGGGATTTTTATCGGGAGAATCCAACCGAATTACAAAGGCTCAAGTTGCTGGCAAAATGTAAGGTTTTCAGGCGATGGGGGGTTCTGCACATTCGCTGTTGGAATCGAGAAATTGCCGATGCCGCGATCGCACTTTGTTCTCTTATTGAAGAACCGCTCTCCAAACTCCGCATTGCCCGAGAAATCAAAATATCTGTCGAAAATACCCAAGTTGCCTTGATTCCTATTGGGGGCGATCGCAAAAGTATCCGCAGGATGAAAAAATTGAGAAAAGATAAAGAGATAGAGCCAGGATGAAGGGCGATCGACAAACAATTATTCATAACTAACGAACAATGACCGACTGCATTGATTTTCGGTCATTGTTCATTTTTATTGTCGATCGTTTGTTAAATTAAGCCAATCCTGCCGACTCATAAAGGCGGCGTAAAATCGCAAGGATTTTCGCCCCGTATTCAGAATCGGAAGACCAACGCCCCGAGAGTTGTTGAACTAAAGGGGCAACGCCACGGGTTACAAAACGAAAACGCGGATCTACGATCTCTTGTACGAGAGGTTCTAAACTCGCATAGGCTTTGAGGTGTTGAACGTGAGCGCCTACCCCAATTTGGGCGCTGGGAAAAGTTGCCGTACCGCTACCACCGACAGCACCTAAATTCGCAAAATTATTTTGAGAGGAGTTCACATCATTGCCAAAGCGCAGGAAATTGGTGCTCAAGCACATTTGCGCGAAAGCAATATCGTAGTTAACCCCTTCCACGGAGGCTTCTTCTCGATAGAGCTTCGGCAGATCGGGGAATTGGTCGATCGCGCTTTCGTTGTTGGCCTTGAGGAACATAATCAACTGAACTTCCGAAGTATGTCCCCGTCCCATAATGCGATCAATTGTACCGGGACAAATCTGGGTAATAGAACTCAACACCACGCTGCGCGTATCGTTGTCCCAGCCCACGGTGATGGTAAAATCGCGTAATTCCGTCGCTTTGACGTAAACCACTCCTTGATAGTCCACCAAGCGCAGTTGGTTGACTTGACTGAGTTCGATACCGAGACGATCGACGAGATCGATGGGGATAAAAGCGTTATTATTAATCAGAACGCCCTGTTCGCCGTAGGTTTGACCGTTGATAAGAATGCCAATGGAAGGATAGCGGTTGGTGGGTGTTTTCACCCCCGAAACTTCCTTACTCCAATCCTCGATCCCATCCACAACGCCCAAGGCCATATCCCGACGGCGATTGACGATCAAGCCCCGATCCTCGGGACTGGTGAGGAAACCCACCTCCAGCAAGAGGGAAGGAATGGCAATATCGCGACAGAAGCCCAAACGCCCCACCCCTGTTGCCGTATCGGGACGGGCACCGCGACTGGGAAGCTGAGGCAAACGGCGAATGAGGGAGAGAAGGACGAGATCGCCGTGCTTTTTGCGCTCGCTGTTGCCAGCGATATAAAATGCCGTAGCGCCGCGTACATCGGGGTTGGGAGAGGCATCGGCATGGATTTCGATCGCCACGTCACCGGGTTTTGCCCGAGCGTTAATCCAAGCGATCGACTGGCGCAAACTTAGGGTATCGGGAACGGAAAAGACTTCCAAACTCCGCGATCGCAACTCGGGCACGATAACATCCCGCAGCAGGATCATCTGTTGAGCTTCTGTCGTTCCCCCCGCAACCGCACCGGGGTCGTTGCGTCCTCCTTCTTTCCCACCATGACCTGCGGAAACGAATATCCTACCCATAATTGCTCTGTTCCTAACGATCTCGACTGAATGATAGCGGCAACTAGACGATAATGGCAATAAAGTTGCTCTAGTTACTTTACGATGATTTTTGCCGCAATTAACGTCTTTTTTGCCTTTTTACTCGCTTTTTTCCTATGAATGCTCCTCGCTTGCACGAAGATACCATTGAATCGGTTAAAGAACGAGCCGATATTGTCGATATTGTCTCCGAACGGGTGGTATTGCGAAAGCGAGGTAAAGATTATTTAGGATTGTGTCCGTTTCACGAAGAAAAAACCCCCAGTTTTAGCGTCAGTCCTTCTAAGCAAATGTACTATTGCTTTGGCTGCGGGGCGGGAGGAAATTCGATTAAGTTTTTGATGGAAGTCGGCAAACAATCTTTTGCCGATGTGGTGTTGGGTTTGGCGCAACGCTACCAAATCCCGGTTAAAACCCAAGCACCGGAAGATTATCGCGAGTTTCAACGCCAGTTAACCCTCAAGGAGCAACTATACGAAATTCTGGCGGTAGCGGGGAGTTTTTATCAACACGCTTTACGACAGCCCCAAGGGGAAGAAGCGTTAGTTTATTTGCAAGAGAAGCGTCAGTTTGCACCAGAAACCATCCAGTTTTTTGAGTTGGGGTATGCCCCGGCAGGGTGGGAAACCCTCTATCGCTATTTGGTAGAAGCAAAACGTTATTCAGCATTATTAGTGGAACAAGCGGGACTCATTCGCAAGCGAAAAACCGGGGATGGTTATTACGATTATTTTCGCGATCGCCTGATGATTCCCATCCACGATATCCAAGGAAGAATTATCGGGTTTGGTAGTCGCACTTTGGGGAAAGACGAGCCGAAATATCTCAATTCTCCAGAAACAGAAGTATTTGTAAAGGGGAAAACTTTATTTGCTCTCGATAAAGCAAAAGGTGCGATCTCGAAACAGGATCGGGTGGTGATTGTGGAGGGCTATTTCGATGCGATCGCCCTCCACGCAGCCGGATTTAAGTATGCAGTGGCAGCTTTGGGAACGGCTTTTTCTGAGGAACAGGTGCGCATTCTTTCCCGCTATACGGAATCGAAACAGGTTATTTTCAATTTTGATGCAGATGCGGCAGGATTGAAAGCCACGCAACGGGCGATCGGCGAGATCGAAAAACTGGTTTATTCGGGACAGGTGCAATTAAGAATTTTAAATCTCCCCGGTGGAAAAGATGCGGATGAGTTCCTCAAATCTCGTGCTGATGCTGGGGCAATTTATCAAGAACAACTCGATAATGCGCCTTTATGGTTGGATTGGCAAATTCAGCAATTGGTGAAGGGAGAAGACTTGAAACAGGCAGATCGCTTTGAGAAAGTCTCGAAAGCAATGATCAGATTATTGACTAAAATCAAATATAGTAATCAAAGAAATCATTACGTTTTGTATTGTTCAGAAATATTGAGTCAAGGAAATGTAGAATCAAAAGCGTATTACAACAAGAATTTATTGTTGAGATTAGAAAATCGAAAAAACAAAATCGCAAAACGCAATCAAGAAAAGTCAATTCAAAAAGAAGAAACTCAGAGTCTTTTTAAACTTCTAAAAGAAGCCGAAGAACTATTGCTAAAAATCTATCTACATTATTCATCTTGCCAAGATTTTATTCTTGAAACCCTAGAAGAAAAAGATTTGATTTTTAGTCTACCAGACCATCGTTTCCTATGGCAGAAAATAATCGAACTGCG
>JBCCVR010000148.1:0-18969 GCA_039194995.1 Cyanobacteria bacterium P01_E01_bin.42
AATGTCGAAGACTTTCTGGTATAATTCGGGAAACATTTTTTCATAGAGTTGTCGGTCTAGACAACTCTATTCTTTTTGGGGACGTTTGCCAAGTTCCTTTCTCCACACGCTTTTCAGCCTGCTTGTCACCCCTTGAGGCGATCGCCTTGTTGAGACTGGAAATCCTCGTGGTGAAATCAAAGTTTGGCAAAGTTTCTAAATCCTCCTAGTACAGGAGGATTATAGGAAAAGAGAGGATAGAAATTTTAGCGATCGCGGCGAGGGCGATTTCCTCGCTGTTCCAGCAACTCGCTGAATTTCTCTCGTTGTTCGAGGGTTAAAAGTTCGCGCACTTCCAACATACTTTCAAAATTTAAAGTATTAATCTCCATTTGCACTTGATTGAGTTCTCGCTGTTTGTCCCGCAGTTCTTCGATAGAAGCATTTGTAGCAAAAAGCTCGCTAATTTCTTGACGAATCGTTTGCACGGTTTGTCGGTTTTGCTGAATTTGGGAGCGGTAATTTTGACGAATTGCTTGAATTTGCTCCTGTTGATCTTCTGTTAGGTCGAGTATCTCTACAAGTTCTTCTCTTTGACCTCTTCCGGGTCGATTTTGAGCCAGTTGAATATCATTTGAGGATATTTGAGTTTCAGACCCAGAACTTGCCAAATTAGGCGTATTGGCCAAAGCAGTCCCGCACCCAAAAATGAGCAAGAGTGCGTTTACTATCGAGAGTTTTTGCACGAACATAAAATCACCTTTTTACAATGGGTTTAATCGTTATCGCGATGATGCGATCGCTCGGATCGAAATCTACAAATCTAAGATCGTGACGACGAGAGTTGAGTTTGAGTTTCTCTTCTTTAGCGATCGCTCGAGCAGAGAAAAAATTCTGCCATTCTATTAACAACTTTTCTTGTTTTTGTCAAGGCGATTGCGGTATTGTAGAAAGATTAAATTCACGACAGAACTTTAAAATCATCTAGATCGGGTGCATCTTTTGGGCGATCGAATAAACGCTGAAAATCTTCTTGTCTGCGCGATCGCGGTTCATCGGTATAATTCCACAGACTTTCGTAAAAGAAGAAAGAAACGCCAGCAAGGTTATTCTTTCGGACTTCATTCACTTGTTGTTGAATGCGATTGAAAGGGACAAAACGCCGTCTCAAACCCGTTAAAACACCGATCCCAACGGGAATATGTGTTTTTGCTTGTTGAATGGAAATATGGGATAAATCTTGACGAAATTTGTTGAGATCGCTGCGATAAAGTTGCACGATTAACTCTTCGATCAAACCCATTCTTTCCCACGTTTGCCAATCGAGTAAATAATTTTCTAGGGAAAATTCTTGAGGATTAGGTGACAAGGAAACGAGAACATTATTTTTGGCGGCTTTAATGGCGAAAAACAGGCTTCTCATGTATTCCGTAATCTTATCGGCACGCCAGCGAATCCATTCAGAATCTTGGTACTCATTAGCAGGAAAATAGCCGCCGTGTTCTTGTCGATATAGCTTTACCGTATAATCATCATAACCAAAATCAGAAGGATAGCCGAAATGATCGTCCATTTGGATGCCATCAATATCATAATTTTGAACAATTTCTACGATTAAACCGGTAATAAATTGCTGTACTTCTGGATGCAGGGGATTTAACCAAACTCTTTCTATTCTCCCGCCTTCTAGCCAAATGCGATCGCCGTCGATGCGTTCTGTTAACCAGTCAGGATGTTTTTTGGCGATTCCCGAATCTGCGGGTAACATGAACCCAAATTCAAACCAAGGAATTGCCCTCATATTTTTACGATGGGCGATCGCGATCGCTTCTGCCAGCATATCTCTACCTTGCAAACCCGGTTCGGGATCGCGATCGCGGCCGATTTCTGCCGCCATAATTTGACTGGGATGTAGCGTATAGCCGCCATTCCAAACCGTAGGATATAGGGTATTAAAATTCAATTCTTGCAAGCGAGAAATCGCCGTTTCTAGGTTTTGACGGGAAAACAAAACATCGCTATCGATATTCGTTAACCAAACGCCCCGCAATTCCGATTCAGGATTGCGATCGGCTTGTTTTGAAAAGGAAATCGGCAGAAAAGAAGTAGGTTTGAGCGATCGCGTTATCGGAAAATTGGCGTTTTTTTTTCCGCCTCAAACTGCTTGCTGGCATTGATGCTTTCTTCTTCCTCTAATAACTCTTGTAGGAACTCATCGGAAGGGGGAATAAATTTACTTTGCTCAACCACGTATTGAGGGGGAATTAACCCGGAAGCGTCCATCGTTTTGCATAAAAAAGCGGCAATTTCTCCGCGAGTCGCAAGGGCATTGGGTCTGAATTCGCGAACTTGGGGAAAATTTACCACTAACTCATTTTCTGCCGCCGCCGCGATAATTTCTTTGGCATAACCGGGAATGGCTGCGGTATCGTTAAAATAACCCGTTAAGACGAAATCGGCGGGGAGAGTGGGTTGATAAAGATTGAAGCCCGAGGCGATCGCCACGACAACTTGAGAACGAGGAATGTATTGTAAAGGGGCAAAAATGCGATCGGGATATCCAGAGAGAAAATTCGCTTCAAAAGATTGCCGGATGGCACTGGTTGCCCAATAACCTTGAGGAATATCATTAAATGCACCGTCTAGATATCTTCGCACCTCGGGAACGTCTGGAAAAGCAGCCACTAAAATATCGGCAAACTGCCCTCGAGTCACGGGTAAATTCGGGCGAAACGTATTATCTGGAAATGTCTCCATGATGTCTTGTCGCACGATTTGCCGCACGCACTGTTGCGCCCAATATCCCTGTATATCATTGGGAAAATGGGAGAGAATCTGAGAAGAAACGATCGCCGGACGCAATGCGATCGCGCAAAAACTCAAACAAACCAATAAAACAAATCTTTTCCACATTGGTTATTTCTTGCTCCCCTCTTGGGAGGGGTTGGGGGTGGGTTGTTATTAGTTGTTAGTTATTTCCCTTTCTTTTTCCCCCTTAGAAAAGGGGGGTTAGGGGGGATCGGCTACTGTCCGATTCGGCGTACAGTTAAAACATCGCTCATTTGGCGAATTTTATTAATACTGCGATCGAATTGATGGCGATCGCGAATTTCGATTCCTAACGTAATTAGGGCGGGTTTTCCGGGGTTGGTATGAACCTCAGCCTGACAAACGTTAATCTCGTCATCGCTTAAGCGTCCAAGAATATCTCGCATAACCCCAACGCGATCGATTGTTTCTACCTGAATCTTAACCCGGTAAGTTCGGAAACAGCCTTTTTCTGCAACTGGATTCCAACTCACGGGAATTAAGCGATCGCCGATGGTTTTTTCGACATTGGTACAACCTTGGCGATGAATGGAAATGCCTTTTGTGCGGGTGACGACGCCAATAATGGCTTCTCCCGGAATGGGGTTGCAACACCCGGCAATATGGTGCATCAGTCCTTCAACGCCAGCGATGGGAGCTGTTAGACAGGTTTCCCGATGAACATTGCGAATCGAATTGTTCTCGGCGATCTCCGTGGGTTCGGGGGAAGAAGCCGTTTCGATAGGTTGAGTGGCTTTAATGGCATCTCGCAGGCGATTAAGCACTAAATTGAGGGTGGCTTCCCCATACCCTAAAGCTGCCAGTAAATCATCTACCCCTTGATAGTTGCAGCGTTCTGCAACCATTTGCATAGGTTCGGATTTTAGTAATGCTTCAAAACCATTTTTACCCAACTCTTTCTCTAATAACTCTCGCCCTCGGGTCACGTTCTCTTCTCGACGCGATCGCTTATACCATTGACGAATGCGATTGCGGGCACTAGGAGTGACGGCAAAGTTCAACCAATCTAGGGTCGGATGGCTGTTTTTATTGGTAATAATTTCCACAATATCGCCATTTTGTAAAGGTGTATTTAACACCGACCAGCGATCGTTAATTCTTGCCCCTTTCATGTGGTTGCCGACTTCTGTATGAATGCGATAGGCAAAATCAACAGGAGTCGCCCCTCGTGCTAGGGCAATTACATCTCCATTTGGCGTAAAGACATAAACATCATCTTCAAATAAATTGGATTTTAAATTTTCGACATATTCTTGAGCATCTTTGAGATCTTTTTGCCATTCTAATAACTGTCGCAACCAAGTAAATTTCTCATCATCCGTCGAAAGTTGTTCCGAACCTCCGCTTTCTTTATACTTCCAATGGGCGGCGATTCCGTATTCAGCAATATGGTGCATTTCTAGGGTGCGAATTTGCACTTCTAGGGGACGACCCGTCGAACCGAAAACCGTCGTATGCAGAGATTGATAGCGATTGGGTTTCGGCAGACCGATATAGTCTTTAAAGCGTCCCGGAATGGGTTTAAAGAGGTCGTGAACGACAGCTAAAGAACGATAACAACTATCTTTGGTATCGGTAATAATGCGAATGGCCGCAATATCATAAATTTCCTCAAAGGCTTTTTGTTGCTGCTTCATCTTACGATAAATGCCGTAGAGATGTTTGGGTCTACCCGTCACTTCTAGCACGGAAATTCCCAATTTTTCGATACTTTCGCGGACGAGTTCGATAGTTTGTTCGATGCGATTTTCGCGATCGCTGCGTCGTTCTGCAACCAATTGTTGCATTGCCCGATATTCGTGAGGTTCGAGATATTTAAAGCATAAATCCTCTAATTCCCACTTTAAGCGACCAATCCCCAAACGGTTGGCAAGAGGGGCAAAAATATCGCGGGTTTCTTGGGCAATTCGTTCTTGTTTTTCCGGTTTGAGATATTCTAGCGTTCGCATATTGTGCAGGCGATCGGCCAGTTTGACGACAATAACTCGAATATCTTCCGCCATTGCCAAGAACATTCTCCGGAAGTTTTCCGCTTGGCGTTCGGTTTTGCTGGAAAAATTAAAACTGGATAATTTAGTTACACCTTCCACTAATTGACGCACTTGGAAGCCGAAACGTTCTTCGATTTCTTCGGGGGTGACTTCCGTATCTTCGACCACATCATGTAAAAATCCTGCCGCGATCGTGACGCTATCGCCGCCTAAGTCGTACAATAGTCCGGCAACGGCAATGGGATGGGCAATATAAGGCTCTCCGGATTTGCGGTATTGACCTTCGTGCAGGGCGTAGGCAAAAGTAAAGGCATGGCAAATTAGAGCAATATCGCGATTTTGCTCTTTTTCCCCTTGGGAATGATAGGTTAGGAGGCATTCATTTAGCCAAGCAGGAAGAGTAATATCTTTAACTGTGGAGATTTCGCTTCCCAGTGCAGTAGAATTGACTGGGGTTTGATGAGTAATGGTGTAGGAATTCATAAGATTTACGGATTAGAGCGGGAACAGGAATACAGAAAGGGATACAGACAAATTACCGGTCTAAATGGCAGGCTCATCGCGGGATAGCGCGAAATCTAAGAAAAAAATGAAAATAAAGAAGTGTTTTCGGGTAAAGTTTTCGAGGTAGGTGCGATCGCAAGTCGTTAATACTAAAGAATACCCTGATGTCTCTTTTTATTTAGGAGAAGTTTATCTTACCTTAACCCATATGGAAGTGCAATCCCTAGCGTCTTATTATGAAATTTTGCTCGAAGACCTAGAGGCTTTTCGAGCGGCGATCGAATCTTCTTCTAACTTTGACAGCGCGATCGCAAACCAATTTGCTAAAATAGAACAATTGTATCGAGAAAAAATTCTAGTTTTAGCAGCAGAGAACGGCGATCGCGGGAGTTCGGAAAATGAGACCGATTCTTCTTATCTCTGGCGATCCTTACAGACAGAGACGCATAAAATGCTCCGTTTGTTGCAAACCGATCTTATTTTTTTACAATCTTCTCGGCAAGAAGCAACAAAACAGCAACGCAAGGCTAATTGTTTGGCAAAAATAGAGCGTTTAATGGGCTATTGTCAGCAAATTTTGACGGAATTGAGGAAGGGTTGAGCGATCGCATCTAAGAGAATGAACCACAGAGACACAGAGGAACGCAGAGGGAGAATACAATAGAGAGGAGGTTTGAGGCGTGGTGATGGATTTGATTACGCGACCCAAAAATCGACTTGTAACCACAGGCGGGATGCTTGTCGGTGGGTCTATCTGTTTGGCGTTGGCTGGTTCTTCAGTATTAGCCGTTCTTCCCGGTGCGCCCCTTGCGATGACGGTTTTGGGGACGGTGGTTTCTGCGGTGACGGGGGGTATAGTTGCCAATGACATTGTACCGGAACATTTAAAGGCGATTTCGGTGCGGTTGCAGGATAGCGAGGGACAGTTAAACAATGAGGATTTAACTCGTGCGGTGGGTTTGGCGATGGGGTTGATTATTCAATCTGTTGCCGAGTCGGGGAATTATCCTGAAGATAAAAGAGACTTGCAAGGATTGGCAGAACATACCGCGAAAGCGTGGCCAAAGGTCGCCAAACGGTTGAAACGACGCAGCGATGATACTTTTGATGTTTTGCAGGATGAGGCGATTTCAGAGCCATTTTCGGGGGCGATCGCGGAGTTTCTCAATTCTCCGATTTTAGAAAAGGAAAGTTGGCGGAATTTATTACAGTGTTGGCTCTTTCCGGAGGCAGATATTTGGTTGCAGGGGGAGGTTTTGGACGGGGTAGTAAACTGTTTGTACGAACGATTTCCGCTAGCGTTACGGGAGGTTTTAAAGGCGGATTTTGAGGACGGAGGTAGGGCTTTTGCAGAGTTAACGCTATCTCTTTTGGGACAAATGCAGGGCAGTTTAAGGGCGTTATCAGCGCGTCCGATGGGGGAAGATTTGGGGGATTTACAAACGATTTTAGAGCAGGGGGTGCAATCTTTGGAAGGATTGCGGAAGCGGTTAGAAAAGAATGAGGCAGCGTTTAGAGAATTAGGGCAAACAATCGATTCGGGTTTTGTGGAAGTTTTGCGGGAATTGCAAGTCACTGAGGCAAAAATTTCGGGGACAATTGCGACGCTGCGAGGATGGTTGCGTGGACAGTTTCAGGAAATTATTTCGCGTTTGGATGGATTGCAGGAAGGACAGGACAGGATTCTCGATATTTTAGAGGGAAAAGTTCGTCAGGAACAAGCGCGATCGCTTTATATTTTAGATAGCAATCGTCCGACAATTAGCAACTGGCAAGGACGGGTAAACGAGTTAGAAACGATTAACGGTTGGTTGGATGATGAGAATCGCAAGTTAGGGTTTATTTGTGGTATTGGTGGGGTAGGGAAATCAGTTTTAGCGGCGAAGGTTTTTGCAGAGCGATCGGATTTCGTGAGGAAGTTTTGGGCGGATTTGGGAGAGGCTCCGCTTTTTTCGGCTTTGGCACGGAAGATTTTGCAGGAATTTAAGATTTTTACGGCGGAGGAGTTGGGAAAAATCGAGGAGAAAAATTTGGGGACAGTTTTGATTAATTGTTTGCAGAAGCAGCGTTATTTATTGGTTTTGGATAATTTTGAGTCGGTAGTTGAGGATGAGGATTATCGGCAGTTTTTACAGCAGTGGTTGGGGTGTTTTAGTCAAACGGAAATTTTGGTAACAACGCAGGTAATTCCCTCGTTAAAGCAGCCGAAACCGACGGAGATTGTATTACAGGGGTTCTTGACAGAGGAGGGAGTCAGCTATTTAAAAGCGATGCACATTGGGGGAACAGATGAGGAGTTATTTGCGTTTATCAGTCGGATCAAAGGGCATCCTTTGACGTTAAAATTGGTAGCGGGTTTTCTCAATGAGGAGAGGAGAGAAGGGGCAAAAATTGGCGATTTAATAGCTTTGGGTGTCGATCTGTTAGATGAAAAAATTGATGGCTATCATCGTCAAGAAACGGTTCGGTTAGTAATGGTTTTGGAGGCGAGTTTTAATCGCTTGTCGGTAAGGTTACGAGGGATTTTAGGGTCGGTTTTGGTGTTGCGGGGTGGGTTTGATGTGGCGATCGCGGCGGCAATTTCTAGGGAGGAGGTGACGGAGAAGGAGTTACAGGATTTACAAAAACGAGGGTTATTAATTGTGGTAGACGATCCCCTCCAACCCCCTTTGAAAAGGGGGGAGAATCCGGAAGTCCCCCTTATTAAGGGAGATTTAGGGGGATCGAAATCCTATGAGTTTCAGCCGTTGATTGCGGAATATCTCAAATATAAGAAAGGAGATTTGACAGCAGCACATCAAAGAGCAATTTTATTTTATCAAGGTCGTTTGAAACCTCGTGAAGAATGGAAAACCGTGGAGGATGTAGGGGAATATTTGGAAATCTTTCATCATTGGTGCGAGTTGGGAGAGTATGAGGCGGCTTTTGATAGGATTCGAGATGGCAGTTATAGCGATCGCTGTGCTGATAAGTTTCTCGATTTACGGGGTTACAATCAACTGCGAATCGAACTTTATACCCAATTAGTTGCAGGTTTATCGAATCCTGTAGACTTACGATATGTTGCTTGTTTAACTTCACTTGGTAATACTTATTCTTTTCTTGGAGAGTATCAACAGGCGATTGCACTCCACCAACAATCTCTCGAAATTGAACGCCAAATTGGAAACAGACAGGGTGAAGCTACTTCTTTAGGCAATTTAGGCACTGTTTACTATTCCTTGGGAGAGTATCAACAGGCGATCGCTTTCCACCAGCAACAACTCGAAATTGCACGCCAAATTGAGGACAGACAGGGTGAAGCTAATTCTTTAGGCAATTTAGGCAATGCGTACTATTCTTTGGGAGAGTATCAACAGGCGATCGCTTTCCACCAGCAATCTCTCGAAATTCAACGTCAAATTGGAAACAGACAGGGTGAAGCTACTTCTTTAGGCAATTTAGGCTTAGCTTACAATTCTTTGGGAGAGTACCAACAGGCGATCTCACTCCACCAGCAATCTCTCGAAATTAAACGCCAAATGGGGGACAGACGGGGTGAAGCTAATTCGCTCTATAATCTTAGCCAGTTATATCACAAAGTTGGCAGAGTTCAAGAGGGATTTACCGCAGCTTATCAAGCACAAGAAATTTATCAATCCTTAGATTTACCTCTCAATGCTTATCCTCTTCCCAAGTGGATGAAAACCATTGCTAAATTTGCACGACGCAGCAATTTTAATTTTATTCTCTGCTTTATTTTAGGTCTTTTTGCTTTTCTCTTTGGTCTCGTTTGGATTGTTCTGCTCTTCCTTTACCGATTCATCCGCAATCTTTTCCGACGGAGATAAATTTCTCAATTGCACCACGACCCTTTCATCTTTCCTCTTGAAAACGGGTTTACAGGAGCGCACAGATTTCCACTCTGTTAGAATATCATTGTCAAGTCAATTCTGTCAAGGAAAAAGGCAACTATTTTTCGCTTTTTTGCGAAGAAAGTAGAGGAATATAACTGAGAATATCGCGATACTCTTCGTCTTCTGCTGCTAAAGCAATCAAAATTAAATCTTCAATAATTTGCCCCATTGTAAACTTTTTCCGAAAAGCCAGAATTCCGGGAATATGACGACCTTGCATTAAATGATCTCGTAAATGTAGTGGCATCGAATTGCGATTATTTGTCACCAAAATAAACCCATTTTCTTCACACCAACACAAAATCTCTGGATCTAACGTTCCTTTTTGTGGTGCATCAGTATCTCCAACGATTAAAACTTTCAGATCGGGCAAACGGCGAAGTAATTGTTCTTGATAGGATGGTGGCAAATTCTCATCCAGTAAATATTTAATTGGCATTATCGAGAAACTTTAGCACTTTCGTTCTCTGCTTTCAACTTCAGCAAGCGAGCCACCACTGGAGGCGGATTTTTATCGTGTTCTGCTTCAGCATTTTCACAATATTTCAACCAATTTTCAACGTATTGCGTTACCTCTTCACGGTTTTGAAAATAGTACAAAATTGTCGCATAAATCTGCTCTAAGGTCACGGTATGAAACAATAAATCAATGGCTTCCGCAGATTTTTGATTGTATATATATTCGTAGAGAATTTGCTCGATCCCGATTCTCGTCCCGCGAATGCGAATATCATCGGAACGCAAAAAAGTAAAATAGTCTCTGAGTTGCTTGGTTTGAGTTTGTATCATTTTTCTTCTTAAAAACGAGCTTACAGGAGCGTACAGATTTCCACTCTGTTAGAATATCATTGTCAAGTCAATCCTGTCAAGGAAAAAGGCAACTATTTTTCGCTTTTTTGTTAATAAATATAGAGGAATTGTTAGCGCGATCGCGTCTGCCGTGTATCACGATCCGCCGGGATTCAAAATCCCCGTCTCATATGAAAAGTTCTCTCAAGAGGACTAGGCAAAATCGATATCATTGTTTTTTTGAATTAATCTTGGAGGGTGCGATCGCTTTTTTCTACTTACCTTCGCTTTCCCGAATCATTTTCTAAGCGTTCGAGAAATTCTGGATAATTTTCTAAATCTTCTGAGGATTCAATAGGCGGATTTTTTACCCACTTTGCCTCTTGATGCAAGCGATCGACATAGGTATAAAATGCTGTATCATTCTCCCGATGAGCCAGAACATACAGTCGTAACTCTTTAAGATTCATTGACTCAAAGTTCCTGTGATTCTGCGACATATCGCCACTCTCCATTTTGATAAGTCTCAAGGATGTTTTCTTCTCCACCATCCTAAAATTATGCCAAAATAGGAAACCGTACACCTTCATTTTTTAGACTCGTACTTCGATTTATGAAACGACAACAACACGCTGGTGGAAGCACAATGGCTTCCCAGAAGGAGGATGATCGGTGCTAAACACGCCGATCGCCGGCTCAATGTCGAGACTGCATTAGCCGAGGCTCAAAAACTACAAAACGATCGCAACTATCGCGATCGCAAAGGTTTATTTTTTATCGAAGGCGTAAGAAATTTCATTCAAGCGAGGGATGTCGGTTGGGAAATGTCCGTGATTCTCTTTAGCGAGAAATTGTGTATCGCCCCGATCGCCCGCAAACTCTTTCGCCGCGCCCGTCGTAATGGCACCCCCTGCGTCAATCTCACCCCCGAGCAATTTCGGCAAGTCTCTCGTGCCGATCGCGCTTCGGGAATCGCTGCAATTCTGCCCCAGCACTGGTCGCCCTTGCAGCAAATTTCCCCCCAAACCGGACTCTGTTGGATCGCCTTGGAAACCATCCGATCGCCGGGCAATTTCGGAACCCTCATTCGCACCTCAGAAGCCGTGGGCGGGGCGGGATTCATCCTCATTGGCACCGACATCGATCCCTTTGATGCTAACGTCATTCGCGCCACAATGGGGGGGATTTTTCGCCAGCGATTCGTCCGCACCACTTATCGGGACTTAAAACAATGGCTGCGCCGCCATCGTTGCGAAACGATTGGAGCCTCCCCCGATGGGGCGATCGACTTGCATCGCTTTCACTATCCTGCCTCGACCCTCCTTCTTCTCGGAGAAGAGCGTCAAGGACTCAACTCCCGACAGCGAGAACTCTGTCAGCACCTCGTCCGCATCCCCATGCAAGGGGAAGCCGACTCCCTCAATCTCGCGGTTGCCGGGAGTTTGTTAATGTATGAGGTTTGGCGATCGCGCAGTTTGGAATAAACGCAATAGGGGGTCTTCTACCTTCAGGAAGAGACCCCCAGACCCGAAAAATTGTGGATTTTGTTGACAAATATTTTGGGAAGCGTTTTTTTTGATTAAAGTAGAGGAGTATCTCGATCTGTAAGATTCTAGCGGCCAGAGTAAACGTAATGACTATCTCTTTCAAACAACTCAGTATATATATTAGTTTATTAGCAATCGGCACGGGCGCTGGATTCTGGGGACACCGCCAACTGTTGCAAGAACGGTTTGACTCCCAAACACCAGCCTTGCAACCCTCCCAAGCCATTCCCACGACTCTTCCCGCTTCATCTGTACCGCCGCGATCGAGCAAGTCTCCTTCTGGAATTAATTTTATTGCCGAAGCCGTCCAAAAAGTCGGCCCCTCTGTCGTCCGCATCGATGCTTCGCGATCTGTCGCGTCCAACCCCTTCCCCGATTCCTTCGAGCAGCCTTTTTTCCGTCGCTTCTTCGGACAGGAAGGCGCGAGACCCGCACCCCCCAGAAGACATCGCGGCACGGGTTCTGGTTTCATTCTCAGCACCGACGGACGTTTAGTCACTAATGCTCACGTTGTTGAGGGAGCGGACATGGTTAAAGTGACCCTTAAAGATGGTCGCGTTGTCGATGGTGAGGTCATCGGGCGAGATTCCGTAACCGATGTTGCCGTCATTAAAATTGAAGAGACCAACTTACCCGCCGTCACGTTGGGCAATTCAGAAACCCTGACCCCCGGAGAATGGGCGATCGCCATCGGCAATCCCCTCGGTCTCGATAATACCGTTACGGTGGGAATTATCAGCGCAACCGGGCGATCGAGTTCACAAGTAGGAGTTCCTGATAAGCGAGTGCGTTTCATCCAAACCGATGCAGCCATCAATCCGGGGAACTCCGGTGGGCCTCTTTTAAATGCTAGGGGAGAAGTGATTGGCATTAACACGGCCATTCGCGCCGATGCCCAAGGGTTGGGCTTTGCCATTCCCATCGAAACCGCCAAACGCATCGCCAATCAATTATTTACCGACGGGAAAGCCGAGCATCCTTACTTGGGCATTCAAATGATTACCCTCAACGCCGATCGCCGGGATGAAATCAATCGCGATCCCAATAAAACTTTTGTCGTCAATAGCGATCGCGGCACGATCGTCATGGGAGTCATTCCCGAATCTCCCGCCGCCCGAGCCGGGTTTCGCATGGGCGATATTATCTTGAAAGTGGGGGGAAATGTCGTCCAAACCGCAACAGACGTTCAGCAACAAGTTGAATTCAGTCAAATTGGTCAACCCCTAGAAGTTGAAGTCAATCGTCAAGGCCAAATAACGCTCCTGGAAGTTTTCCCCGAAGTCTTTCCCAGTAATGATTAGCAACTAATACTAACCTATTTCACTAAAATAGACCCATCCCCTAACCCTAACCCACCCCCAGCCCCTCCGAGGAGGGGAGGCAAGAGGGGGAATGTAAGAAGGGAGAAACAAACAACAAACAACAAATAACAAACAACAAACAACAAAATTAATGCACGGCTTTATCCCGCCAAAACGATATTTTCCTTATCTAACATGGACGGAAATCCAAGCCATGCCGGATAAGGAAAATACAGTTATTATTCAGCCGATCGGCGCGATCGAACAACACGGACCTCATTTACCGATCGCAGTTGATTCTGCTATTAGCGTTGGCGTTTTAGGAAAGGCATTGAGTCAGTTAGAAGACCAAATTCCCGCCTATGCTTTGCCGCCGCTATACTACGGAAAATCGAACGAACATTGGCACTTTCCCGGAACGATTACTCTTTCTGCACCAACACTTTTAGCCACAATAAAAGAAGTTGCCGAAAGCATTTATCGAGCGGGATTTCGCAAATTGGTATTGATGAATTCCCACGGCGGACAGCCGCAAATTATGGAGATTGCCGCTCGGGATTTACATCAAGAATATGGCGATTTTCTGGTATTTCCCTTTTTTACGTGGCGTGTTCCCAATATTGCGAAAGACCTCCTCACGCAAAAAGAACTTGAAGTAGGAATTCATGCTGGAGATGCGGAAACCAGTCTCATGTTGGCATTGTTGCCAGAACAGGTCAAAATGGAGCGAGCCGTTTGCGAATATCCTCCGGAATCTCCTCCTGAGAGCTTATTGAGTATGGAGGGAAAATTACCTTTCGCATGGACGACAAAAGATTTAAGTCAAAGTGGCGTTATTGGCGATGCGACGACAGCAACCCGCGAAAAAGGCGATCGCATCTTAGCCTCTCTAGCAGAAGGGTGGGTGCAAGTCATTCGAGATGTTTATCAGTTTAAAATGCCGGAATTAAAATAAATAACAACCAAAGAGCGATCGCTTTCTCCAAAATTGCTCTTTGGTTGCCTATACTCACTCAAAACACTCAATCAGGGTATTGCTTAGGATAAACCCGGAAGTTCCAAACCACTCGTTAAATCTTCCATTCGCTTCCGCATGGTTTCTGTAGATTTATCATAAGCATCTTTCATAGCATCGCCCACTAATTGAGAGAGGGCTTCCGCACCTTTTTCTAAGGCTTTGGGATCGATTTCGACGCGACGGGGTTCTTGATTGCCACTCAAAATCACTTTAACCAAACCGTCTTCACATTGTCCTTCAATTTCCATTTGCTCCAGTTCTTCTTGAAGCTGCTTGGCACCTTGTTGGACTTGTTGCGCTTTCTTGAATGCTTCGGTGAGTTCCTTCATTTTACCCAAACCGAAACCAAAACCTTTGCCTTGATTCATGTTATTCTCTCGTTGTTATTGCTTTTCCTGATTGTAGTATTTTACAGTCACCAGTCACCAGTCACCAGTCACCAGTGGGGGAAGCGAAAAAACTCGGTCGTGTTCTAAAATTCGCCCACTAGCTTGACTTCTGGATGCAAGGAGAGAGACCAGCGCTGTTCGACTGTTTCTTGGACATGTTGAATAAGTTGCAAGATATCTTTAGCTTTGGCGCGATCGCAGTTGAGAATAAAATTAGCATGACGGTGAGCCACTTGCGCTCCGCCGATTTGAAAGCCTTTTAATCCTGTTTGTTCGATCAGCCAACCCGCCGCATGGGATTCGGGATTGCGAAAAACGCTACCACAACTGGGGAGGTGATAGGGCTGAGTGCTTTTGCGGTGTTGTAGATTGCGATTGGTGCGAGCCATTACTTCCTCGCGATCGCCCCCGGGCTGGAGTTTGAAAGTTGCCTGCACCACGAGGCGCTTATCGGTTTGCAGGATAGACGTGCGGTAACTAAATTGCAAATCTTCCGGGGTCAAATACTCGAGGCTGCCATTGGAGTTTAAAACCACGGCCTCGATGAGGGAATCGGCAATACAAGCACGATGAGCACCCGCATTCATGACGATGCTACCCCCGACAGTTCCCGGAATGCCCACAGCCCATTCCAAACCCTGCCAGCCCCGTTTTGCCGCCCGCCATGCCAAGCGAGCGATCGGCTCTCCTGCATTGGCAGTGACCAAACCATCCTCGCTGAATTGGGAGTGGCGTAGGTGGCGGGTGGCGATGGTCAAACCCGGAATGCCGCGATCGCTCGCCAACATGTTAGAACCGGCACCCAAGAGGGTCACGGGTAGGGAGCGCCCTTCCGCCCAAGCTAGACTCGCTTGCATATCTTCGATATTGCGGGGAGCAACATACCATTCGGCCGGCCCGCCCACGCGGAAACTGGTGAAATTAGACAGAGAAACCCGAGGGGCGATCGTGCAATCGCTATTGGGAAGCTGAATGGGCGATCGCGTCAGGGATTGTCCGGTGTAGAGAAATCTGGTTTCAGTGCGGGGTGCGTCGGAAGATAGTGTCATAAGTCTGATTCGTAAATGTGCTGTGGATTTGTTTTGGGACAAAAGCAACTCAATTCCCAAAATGTTATTGCTCTGCGTAGAACGTCAGAATTTGGGGAATGACTTGATTGAGATTTCCCGCACCCAAAAATAAAGCCAAGTCTCCGGGTTGGAGATTCTTTTGGAGAAAGTCTTTGACCTCTTGGAGAGAGGGTTGATAGAAGACGCGATCGTGATGCTCGGAGAGCGATCGAGCTAAATGCCCGCCGCTAACTTGTCCGAGATCCACTTCTCCAGCGCTATAAATATCCGTTAGCACGACCATATCGGCATCGTCAAAGGATTCTGCAAACTCTTGCAGGAAAGTCAGGGTTCGACTAAAGCGATGGGGTTGAAAAACGGCAACTACACGACCGATAGGACTGCCATTAGACTCGCCGTTTGACTCGCGAGCTTGTAGGCGCAAGCGGGCGGCGGCAAGGGTGGCTCGCAGTTCGCTGGGATGATGGGCGTAATCGTCCACAAAAGTGATGCCATTGACTTCACCGCGATGTTCAAACCGTCGTTTTGCTCCGGTAAAGGACACTAAACCTTTAGCGATCGCCTCAAATTCCAGGCCCGCCTGCCGACCGGTAGCGACGGCAGCGAGGGCGTTACTGAGATTGTGTTCTCCCAAGAGTTGTAATTTCAACTCGCCCAACAGTACCCCGCGCTCCCAAACCTTAGCGATCGTCCCGTCAGAGCGGTATTCTACCTCCGTGACCGTATAATCGGCATTCTTTTGCGGATCGAGGCTATAGCTAATCTGTGGAGCAATTTCCTCGCGCACCGTATCGCAGTCGATACAGCCAATGGTGACTTGGCATTGACGAACAAATGTTTTAAACGTTGCCACCACCTCATCAAGATTGCGGTAATGATCCGGGTGATCCAGTTCGATATTGGTGATAATCCCGATCGCCGGGGAAAATTTTGTCAAGGAACCATCGGACTCATCAGCCTCGGCCACTAAATATTTCCCTTGTCCCAATCGAGCATTGCCACCAATGCCATTAATTTCACCCCCCACAATAATCGTCGGGTCTAATCCCGCTTCAACGAGCATGTAGCCGATCGCGCTGCTCGTCGTCGTTTTGCCGTGAGTCCCGGAAACGGCGATGCCTTGATAATCCTCAATGAGGGCGGCGAGTAAATCCGAACGATGCAAAATCGGGTAGCCATGCTTGAGAGCGGCGCGATACTCCTCGTTTTCCGTACCGATCGCCGTCGAACAAATAATTTGCGGCATTTCTCTTGCATGAGAGGGCGCGATCGTCCCATTGCTGGCGATCGCGTTTCTGCCATTCGTGCCGTTGCCGTTACTGCCATGACCGTTCGCAGGAGCACCGACCCCCGCAGCCGCCAGTTCTCGAGATGTTTGGAAAAAATCCAAATTAGCCGCATCTTGGCTTTGAAAAATATGCGCGCCCACCGACTCTAGGCGATCGGTAATATGGGTCGAACGCAAATCGGAACCGGAAACGGGAAGGTTTCGCTTGGCCAAAATGTAGGCAAGCGCTGACATTCCGATGCCGCCAATCCCGATAAAGTGAAAGGGTTTCCCCTTAAAATCAACAGTTTTAGACATTAACACTCCTTACACACCACACCACGCACCATATTGCCTGAATAACACGCGCTATCTTATCAAGAATCGACGAACCCGGACACCTGTCATCAAGAATTCCTATGCTCGCTCCCTCGGAATAGATAAGGGCGCATTATTAGTTATGCCAGTATTTTTCCGCATTTTGGCGATTTTTATCATTTCCCAAAGTTTTTTTTTGTCAATCCGGAAACTTTTGCCGAGATGAGGGTGAGAAGAGGGGGGCTTCGGCTTCGCTCAGCCCGATGAGGTTTGGGGAGTCTCGGGGGTGAGGAAAGAGAAAATTAGGAATTGAGAATTGAAAACGACAGGCCATGCGATATGATTTGGGATATTAAGATTCTTTTAATGTTCAATCGCTCAAAGATAGAGGGCAAGACGCAAGTGATTAGAGTAGCAATCAATGGGTTCGGACGCATCGGGCGAAATTTTCTTCGCTGTTGGTTGGGACGCGAGAACAGCCAATTAGAAGTCGTCGGCGTTAACGATACCTCCGATCCCAGAACCAATGCTCATTTATTAAAATACGATTCCATGTTAGGGAAATTGGATGCGGAAATCTCCGCAGACGAGAATTCTCTAACTGTCAATGGCAAAACCATTAAATGCGTCTCCGATCGCAATCCCTTAAATCTACCTTGGGATGCCTGGGGTATCGATATGGTCGTCGAATCCACTGGGGTATTCGTGACCGAGGAAGGCGCTTCTAAGCATTTGGCAGCCGGAGCCAAGCAGGTTCTGATTACGGCTCCTGGTAAAGGTGGCGGTAACATCGGTACTTATGTCATGGGCGTGAACGATAGCGATTACGAACACGGCAAGTACAAGATCGTCAGCAATGCCAGTTGTACCACCAATTGCTTGGCACCGATTGTTAAAGTGATTCACGACAACTTTGGCATCGTTCAAGGAATGATGACCACGACCCACAGCTACACCGGGGATCAGCGCTTGTTGGATGCGTCTCACCGGGATTTGCGTCGGGCGCGGGCTGCGGCTGTTAATATCGTTCCCACCACCACGGGGGCGGCTAAGGCGGTTGCTCTGGTGATTCCGGAAATGAAGGGCAAGTTAAATGGGATGGCTTTCCGGGTACCTACGCCGAATGTTTCCATTGTTGATTTTGTCGCTCAAGTTGAGCAAGGCGCGATCGTGGAGCAAATTAATACGGCTCTGAAAGAGGCTTCGGAAAACTCCTTAAAAGGGGTGATGGGTTACAATGACGCGCCTTTGGTGTCCTGCGACTATCGCGGTACTGATTGTTCTTCGATCGCTGACGGCAGTTTGACGATGGTAATGGGCGGCAACATGATTAAGGTTGTCGGCTGGTATGACAATGAATGGGGTTATTCTCAGCGCGTTGTCGATTTGGCCGAACTTGTTGCTGCCAAGTGGGTGGCTTAATTCAGTTATCAGTCACCAGTCACCAGTTGGTAGTTGCTAATTTGGATGGCTTTAGGATTTAGTTTTTGGAAGCTCGATCGCGCACTCTGGCGATCGGGTTTTTCCATTTCTAGCTCGGGCGATCGCCGTTCTGCTATCATTCCTGTCAGATACTTGTATGGGCTGGGTTTTGAGGTTTTGATGCGCAAGTCGGCCTCAATAATTGAAGTTTAATGACAATAGAGCAAAATATCAACTTACATCTTTATTTTTTTATCAAAATACATCGTCCGTGGGGGTCTCGGAAACACTGTAATCCGCATTCTTTCGTCATCTGGGCCGGAAGTCTTGCTATACATGAGTTTTACGAGTTTCCCACAGGTGCTTATTGAGAATTGGCCTCAATTATTTTGGGTTTGGCTTGACCCCCCGGAAATGGGGTGCTAGAATGCAGTCACAGTACGGGTTTCAGATCGGTACTCTTTAGGCTTCTTCGGAAGTCGAATTAATGGAAACTAGTGACCCCCGACCAGTTCATCCAGGCGATTCGCCCACTTTAGGCTTCTTCGGAAGTCGAATTAATGGAAACTAAAAAGACGAATGCAACGCAGAAGCCGGAAAGCAACAACTTTAGGCTTCTTCGGAAGTCGAATTAATGGAAACATCCTGC
>JBCCVR010000149.1:0-18965 GCA_039194995.1 Cyanobacteria bacterium P01_E01_bin.42
CGAAGACTTTCTGGTATAATTCGGGAAACATTTTTTCATAGAGTTGTCGGTCTAGACAACTCTATTCTTTTTGGGGACGTTTGCCAAGTTCCTTTCTCCACACGCTTTTCAGCCTGCTTGTCACCCCTTGAGCGCGATCGCCCATGGTACGATAATGAGCAGCAAAATCTAACAAAGCTAAACCCGAACCGGCAATCCAACTGGTGATAGAGGGAAGAATAATATTGCGGAGATGGTTGCTAATTTCGTGGACTTGAAATAATCCGTCAGTACCGATGATTTCCCCGAGCAGTTTGCGGGGATCGGCAACCTTAATACTGTAGTTACCATAAGCGCGAATGCGAACCGCTCCAAATTCGCGATCGCGCATCATAATTGGGCTAGAAGTCCCCCATTTCAGGTTAGAAAAATTGCGGGTATTGAAGAAATAAACCTCGGCTTTATAGGGAGATTCAAAACCGTATTTCCAACCTTTCAGGGTGCTGAGAACGGGCAAATTTCGGGTGTAGAGTTCGTAAGTTCCTTCGGTGAATTCGTCCGCAACAAAGCCTTCATTCACGAAAACGGCTTTTTGTCCGGGTCGCACGATCAGTTGCGCCCCCTGTTTGATTTCGTTATTATGTCGCTCGAAGCGATAGGCGATCGTGTCGTTGCTGTTGTCCAACCATTCGATAATATCGATGAGTTGACCCTGTAACCAGCCCATTGATTTATTGCTCCTATTTTACTTGCGACTTCTTGTTTTTGATCCTCGGATCTACAGGTTTTGGATATCTGTTTCCAGCTTAGTGCAGTTTTTTCGAGAAGGACAGGTCATTTCAACGTACGATCGCTTTGTTCTATAATCTGCTTCGAGTTCGTTATACATTGTGATGTCTAAACCCTCCATTTTGCAAGCCGATCGCTCCTATACATTTCGCTCTTATTTTGAACTCCCCTACGAAGCGGAAGACATTCTGGCGGAATTTGGCTATGCTTTCGCACGCAAGCGATTATCTTTACCTCAAAGCGATCGCCCTTTAACACAAATCCCAGAGCTTCAGCAACGGATTGAAGAAACCCTACCGTTAATTCGCCTCAGCAGTGAAGCCGCACGACGAGAAACCCTCATTGCACCCGTTCTTTTAGAGATTGCTCGCTATTGTCAATGTCAGTTAAGAATTGAATACCCTCTACAAGTTAGTAATCGCTTAAAAGGCACCCTAGACTATCTATTGCGTAGCCAAAATCAACTCCTTGTCATTGAAGCCAAAAATGACGATCTCACGCGAGGTTTTACCCAACTGGCGGTAGAACTGATTGCGCTGTCAGAATGGGACTCGAGTTTGACGTTTCTTTATGGAGCCGTTACGATTGGCGATATCTGGATTTTTGGGACTCTGAGACAAGAGGCGCGAACGATCGAACAAGACGTGCGATCGCTCCGAGTCCCTGACGATCTGGAGATTCTCGTGCGGACAATCATCGGCATTTTAGAGAGAAGTTGAATCAAAATCATGAAGACATTCTAAATAGATTAAAGATTTGTAAAGTCGCGGGAACAAGTGCAATCGGGCTGTATGATTGGTTTGTAGACTTGGTTTGTAGACATTGTTAACTTGCTGTTCAACGCAAATTCTCCGTAAATAGAAGAAACGCTCTTCTTAAAATTTTGCAATCGTGCCTTAATTTTAAAGATTTAATGGAAGTAGATTTTGCCAAGATACTCACACCCGCAGAAGTGATAGAGCAAAGCAAGATTCTTCTTGCTGAAGTCCAAAATACCGAAATATCTTCGACCGAGTTCGCTACCCTAGAACAGTCTCTCGGACAGTTTGCACAAGATTGGGAAAAAACTTTTACTCGTTTTGGCGATCGCGATGGTGGAGAGTTAAGTTATCGCGATTTACTCATCGGTTTTCAAGAGAAAATTGTTGCAAAAGTTGATAAAAAGCTCCCTGACTCGAGTGAAGGAAGAAAAGCGATCGCGGCGATCGCTTCAGTCTTCCCCATTCCCAAAACTCCAAAATCGAGACCCATCAATCTGCGCCTGTTGGCGAGACTTAAGCTAGGTGTCAAAACTCAACTTCACTGGAATGCTCGCTATCGGACAACCCCACACTTTACGGAGAAGTCCCAGCAAGATCTATCATTGGCAGACAATGGAATTTTAAAATTTTTTAGTTCTCTAGCAACACCAGAAGAAGTCTGGCAAAAAATCTTATTGCGCCCCTCCTCATCAGAACCCCAGCAATCCAAACCGCAAAACTCGGAAGAATTCATTCGGATATTACAAAAAGCGATCGCCCTCAAACAACTCGAAGAAGCGTTATTCCTACCCAAGTTTGAGCGACCCATCTTTATCATTTCCGCCCCGAGAGCAGGGAGTACGCTGTTATTTGAGACCCTCTCTCAATTTCCGAACCTCTGGAGTCTCGGCACGGAAAGCCACGATATCATCGAAGCTATTCCAGAACTGCATCCCGCCACCCGAAATTATAGCTCCAATCGTTTGACGACAGACAATGCTTCTTCAGATATTGGAGAGAAGTTGCGAGAAGGGTTTACCCGAGAATTGCGCGATCGCTCTCAATCTGCCTATCTTAACCTACAGCCCGAACAACGTCCCGCTAAGATTCGCTTTTTAGAGAAAACCCCGAGAAATGCCTTGCGAGTCTCCTTTCTCAAAGCCGTTTTTCCCGATGCGCTGTTTATCTTTCTCTATCGAGAACCAAAAGGAAATATCAGCAGTATTATGGAAGGATGGCGATCGCGTCGTTTTATTGCCTATCCCTCCCTCCCCAATTGGCCGTATCGAGACTGGAATTTTCTATTGATCCCCGAATGGCAATCTTTAACAGAATCTTCTCTAGCAGAAATTGCTGCTCATCAATGGAAAGCCGCCAATACTTACATTCTCGAAGATTTAAAAGCAATTCCCACTTCCGATTGGTGTAGTTTAAACTATCGCGATCTCATTGGCGATCCCAAAGAAAGCATAACAAAACTCGGGAAATTTACCGGATTGAGTTGGGATGAGAAAATAGAAGGAATTGTTTCTCAATCTTTGCCCGTTTCTCGCATGAGCTTTTCCCGACCTTCCCCCGATAAATGGCGCAAAAACGAACGAGAAATCCTCAAAGTTCTGCCTCTTGTCGAACCAATTGTTAATCTTGTAGAAAGTCAAAATCTATGTTAATTTCCTACACCCACAACTTTATTTTCTTTCATGTTGCCAAGGTTGCCGGAACGAGCATGCGCGAAGCACTCAAAGATTATACACGAGAACCCGATAAATTTAGAATTGCTCGTCCCCCTAAAATGATAGAAGATAAACCGAACCCTCTCTACGAAATGTGGTTTAGTTTCTTGTGGCATGCCAAAGCAAGAGACGCAGAAAAATATCTGCCATCGGAGGTTTATCACGATTCTTATAAGTTTGCTTTTGTCCGCAATCCTTGGGACTGGCAGGTATCAATGTATAACTTTATGGTTAAAGAAAAGATTTATGCAGAGACGAGACCTTGGGTAACATTTGAAGAATATTTGGACTGGGTTGCCATAACAGATAGACCTTATGCAAAAGGAGCAACTAAATTACAAAAAGATATTATTACCGATCGCAATGGCAAAATCATGGTTGACTTCATTGGACGCTATGAAAATTTGTCGCAGGATTTTCAATCCGTCTGCGATCGACTCCAGATTAAAGCGACATTGCCCCATTTCAACCAATCGAGCCGAACCAAACAAGATTATCGAACTTACTATAACGAAAAAACCAAAAGCATAGTTGCAGAGATATTTCAAGAGGATATTCAACTATTTGGCTATGATTTTGATAACGAAAATGCCGATCTGCAAACGCTGGCGATTTCTTCAGGTTTGTAAGTAGAAAAAATCCTCTAATATTTAGGTAATATAGCAATTCTCAAACGCATGAGGTACGGCTTGAAATCTAAAACCCTAGATATTGCAAGCTATTGCCTGTTGCCTATTCCCTATTCCCTATTCCCTAGCGCAAAGCGCTATATTTAGGATAGTTATTGAGGAGAATGTTTTCTATAAAATAAAAAAAAATCAAAAACCATAATTTAACTTGACAAAAGTATTCCATCGATTAAGCTAGGAGCAATAGATTCTTAGACTATTGAGACATCCTCAAGCAAATATGAAATGAAATCACTTGACTTGCTCGCAGAAGCCAGACTCGATCCAGATATCAAGTTTGATCATTCTTTGCCTAAAAATGATTTACTCGAGTCTTGGCTGCAACCCAAATCGATACTTTTAACAGGAGCAACAGGCTTTCTCGGTGCTCATTTACTGGCGGAATTAATCCAGAAAACGAAAGCAACTATTTATTGTTTGGTGCGCTGCGACGATTTTGCAACCGGGAAAGAGCGTATCAAAGCAAATTTAGAGCATTATCTATTATGGAACGAAGAATTTGCAAGGCGGATTATTACCATTAAGGGAGATTTAGCAAAACCGCATTTCGATTTATCTCAAGAGCAATTTGAGGAATTAAGCGATCGCATTGATGTTATTTATCATAATGGGGCGTGGGTCAACTCATTTTATCCCTATGCAACGTTAAAACCCGCTAACGTTTTAGCCACCCAAGAAATATTACGCTTAGCCAGTTACCCAAACATCAAACCCGTTCATTTTATTTCGACAATCGGTGTTTTTTTCAGTCCCTATTATTTTGCCGATAACCTCATCGATCGCACCATTCAAGAAACCGATCTGCCGACAGAAAAAACCTTAAAAGGAGGATACAAGCAAAGTAAATGGGTTGCCGAACAATTAATCCTTAAAGCCAAAGAAAAAGGATTGCCTGCTTGTATTTACAGACCAGGAAGAATTATGGGACATAGCAAAACCGGTATTGCTGGCAACCTTAAGGATATCTTGTATTTGGCAATTAAAGCCTGTATTGCGATGGGTAAATTTCCCGATGTAGACACGACACTCAATATCGTGCCGATGGATTATGTCAGTCAAGCCATTGTTTCTTTATCCCAGCAAAGCGGCTCTATAGCGCAACAATCTCCGGAACAAATATCTTTTCACCTTTTAAATCCACAACCCATTCCTTGGAAAAAATTAATTCAAGAAATTCAAAGTTTAGGGTACAATCTAGAAGAGACGCATTATCAAACATGGGTCGAGGAACTGAAAAGATATGCAAAAGATCGAAACGATAAAGAACTCTATTCAATTTCTCGACTCTTCTTTAACTCGCAAATTAAGTTATTTGCTCGTAAACCCCTCTTTGATATAGAACGAGTTCGAGACGGGTTAGCCAATACGTCAATTGCTTGTCCGACAATCGATCGCAAACTCTTATCTGTTTATCTTTCTTACTGGCATAAAATTGGCGAAATTCCAGAGAGCGATCGCTTCGATTAACGCGATCGAAGTTTTTCCCGTATTTTTTCTCACATAAAATCAGAGCGATCGACATTGACTCTGAAAAATAATGAACGCCAACACCGAGCAAATCGTTAAGATCGCCCCTTGCTTTGATTCAATCGAGGCACAAAGCCATAATTTTCAGAATTTATCTTGCGAGAAGCTCGGGTTCTAGCTTATAACCAGATAAGAACGGGGTAGTTTTGCAAATCGTGCCGAGTACAATCGATCCGAGGACAATTAAGGGAGCAAAAAAATGCACGCCAACCAACTCGCAAACGATGCCCCTAACTTAATGAGGGCAGACTTAGATCAATCCTTAAAACGCAGTCATATCGAGCCAGCCAGCTTGAGCACTTTCCAACGGGTTCTCCTGACGACAGACGGAACCGTAACCGAAATGCTAGAAGCCTATTTACTGGAAAATATGAAAGTGGTCAAACTGGGAGAGGGTTTGGTTTCCACGGTCAAAGAAATTCCACCTTTGAAATTGCAACGCGGTACGCCGATCGTCGAACGCAAAATCTTGTTACAAGGCAAAATCAGCCACAAAAATTTTCTCTATGCCAAATCGATTATCGTCCCTGAAAGGCTAGACGAACACTTTCAAGATGGATTGCTAAAAACCAAAACTCCCATAGGTAAACTGTGGTTGCAACATAAAGTAGAAACTTTCAAAGAAATTATCGACTCGGGTAAAGAACCCGCCGGGAAATTAGCCGATTATTTCCTCATCAGACCGGATGATAAGATTCTCTTCAGAACATATATCGTGTTCACCGATCGCAAACCCGTGATGATGATTACCGAAAAATTTCCCGAAACCTACTTTTGTTCGTAATCCTTCAATTTTTTTAAGAGAGCAAGAATTCAATGGAACAAACCGAATCTCATGTCTTTTATCCGATGGGTTTCAATAACTCATATTCCGTCCTAGAAAGCGGTAAAGGCGTTTATGTCTACGACTCTGAAGGCAAGCGCTATCTAGATGGCATCGGTGGAACGCATGTGATTTCTATCGGGCATGGGGTTGCAGAAATTGGGGAAGCCATGGCCGAACAAGCCAAACAACTCTGCTTCGTCCATAAAGCTCAGTTTACAACCGACGTACAAGAACGCCTTGCCGCGCGAATTGCGGACATGGCACCGGCAGAAATGAATCGGGTGGGCTTTGCAACCGGGGGATCCACGGCCAACGAAATGGCCTGTCAATTGGCGCTGTACTACCACAAAGAACGGGGAAAACCCAGAAAAACGAGAATTATCGGACGGTGGCACAGCTACCACGGGCGCACCATGGCTACCCTTGCCGTTTCGGGGAGCATGTTCGTCCGCCGGGGACTCGTTCATAACTTTGATTTTCCTCACATTCAAGCCCCTCACTGTTACCAGTGTCCCTACAAGCTGACTTATCCTGATTGTCAGCTTGCCTGCGCCGAAGATCTGGCCAGAACCTTAGAACAGGAAAACCCCGACACGATCGCCGCCTTCATCGCCGAACCCATCGTCGGGGGGGCAGGGAGCGCAATTGTTCCCCCGCCGGGCTATTATCAAAAAATCCGCGAAATCTGCGATTTTTACGATATTCTCTTTATTTCTGAAGAGATCATCACTGGGTTTGGACGCACGGGGAAAAATTTCGGCATCGAACATTGGAATGTTACCCCCGATATTATTACGGCAACGAAAGCCCTCAGTAGCGGTTATGCCCATATTGGCGCAATGATCGTTCACGATCGCATCTGCCAAACTTTTAAAGACAGCACCCGCCCCTTTATCCCGATCTCGTTCACTTATGCGGGACACCCCGTCAGTTGCGCGGCGGCCCTTGCCGTACAAAATTACATCGTCGAGCATAACTTAATCGAGCAATGTGCCGAGCGGGGAGAGTACCTCAAGCGCAAACTCAAAGACCTCGCCGATCGAGAATCCTTAATCGGCGACGTGCGGGGGAAAGGGTTATTAATCGGCTTGGAATTCGTCCGCGATCGCGCCTCTCGCGAACCCTTTCCCTTTGCCAAAAAGCTCACGAAAACCATCGTCAAAACAGCTTTAGAAAATGGTCTGATTATCCGAGGTCGAAACGGTACCGGTACGGGGAAAGATGGCGATCATATTTTGATTTCTCCCCCGTTCGTGATTACCGAGGAAGAATGCGACGAACTCGTAGAGATTTTGGCAACAACCATCGCCCGAGTTAAAAAATCCCTCGACCTCACCTGTGTCGAATCATAGAGCCTTAAAAAAAGTAGGATAAAAGCAACTATGACCGCTCAAATTGTCCCCCATACCCAAATAGCATCACCCCCGACGGATTCCCAACCCCGACACCTCAGCGATCTCGTTGTCGATTACCTAGAACTTTTGGGAGTAGAATACGTCTTTGGCGTACCGGGAGGACATATCGCCCCCCTCTACGAAGCCTTAGAACGCAGCCAACGCCGAGGGGGAATGCGAGCCATTCTCTCCCGGCAGGAAAGCGGTGCGGCTTCCATGGCAGACGGTTACGCCCGAGAGACGGGAAAATTGGGGGTTTGCTGCGCCACCACGGGACCCGGTGCGACCAACCTAATTACGGGTATTGCCTCGGCTTATAGCGATCGCGTTCCCATTTTAGCCATTACCGGCCAGACCCTCTTACCCAAGTTCGGCGCGGGAGCCTTTCAAGAATCCTCCCCAGATTGGTTGGATACGGCGGCAATGTTTGATAGCTGTACCTGCTACAACACGGTGATTACTCATCCCAAGCAACTGGAACAGAAATTTATTGCCGCCCTCAAACACGCCTTTCAATCCCCTTCGGGTCCGGTACATCTGAGCGTCCCCGTAGACGTATTTCGCGCTCCCGCACCGGAGTCAATGAGTTACCCTCACATCGATCGCTTGCTGCAAGCGCCCGCTTTTGCAGATCTCGCGGCGATTGAAGAATTATCGCAACTTTTGGTCGAAACTCAAAAACGCGATCGCAAGGTTGTTTTATTGGTGGGAGAAGATTGCACCCGAGCCAGCGAAGAAATTATTGCTTTTGCCGAGTTAATGGGAGCGGCGATCGTCACCACCCAAGGGGGCAAATCTTGCGTCAATCCCTATCATCCCTTGTATAAGGGAGTTTTTGGCTTTGCCGGGCATCGAAGCGCCCGGGAAGCCCTCACAGATGAATCCGTGGATTTCATTCTCGCGGTGGGGACAACCTTGGGACAATGGGCAACCTCGACTTGGGACAAAGCGCTTTTAAATGAGAAATTAATTCACATTCATCACGTCAATAGTTTTTTCAGTCGATCGCCGATGGCACGGCTGCATGTTTACGGTAATCCCAAAACCGTATTTCAGGAGGTATTAGGACGGCAAAAGAGCGCTCTCAATGGCATAAATGGCAACAAAGCGATGGAGACATTGCCCGAAGTCAATAAACGGGAAAAACCGCCGCAAATTGAAGTACAAAAACCGGAGGATTACCGCAGTGATGCTACTCCCATTCATCCGACTCGTTTGATGTACGAAATCATGCAGGATTTTCCAGAAAATACCCGCTTTCTGATCGATACGGGAAATTGCATGGTTTGGTCATTTCATTACCTGTTTTTGCCCCAACCGCAATATTATCGCTCTTCGGTAGAATTGGCGGCCATGGGTTGGGCTATCGGGGGAGCAGTGGGAACCGCTTTAGGAACTCCCGATACCCCTGTTGTTTGTCTGACGGGGGATGGCAGCTTTTTAATGAACGGACAGGAAATTACTGTCGCCGTAGCGGAACGTTTGCCAGTTATTTTCATTATTTTAAACGATCGCTCCTACGGCATGGTCAAACAACGACATCGCCAAGTTGTAAAAGATGGTTTGGGTTTTGTCATTCCTCCCGTTGATTTTAGCTTGATGGCGCAGGCCATGGGGGCGCGAGGATACAGTCTTCGCCAACCGGAAGATTTCCAGAAATTGGACTATGCGGAAATTTGCAACTATCCCGGACCCACGGTATTAGATGTGCATATCGATCCCGAAGCCCTGTCGCCTTTAGGAATGTTTTAATCTCTTGTCAAGAAAACCATGAAAATCAAAGAGAGAGTTTTAATTAATTCTTTACCCAAAAGCGGGACGCATCTTCTGGCAAAAGCGATCGAGATTTTTGGTTATGAAGAGCATTTTAGCGATCGCCCCAATCTTGAAGACGATTCCGAATCGATTACCCCCATTTTCTTCAATCGGCGCGAAGTTCTCAAGGCTTTAAAGCGGGAAAATCTTGCTCCCCATCCCGATACGGGAATTAGTATGGGTTCTTTAACTCCCTTATTTGTCCAACCCCCCATTTTACAACATTGGCTGGATGCGATGAAACCGGGAAGTTATATTCTCGGTCATATCCCTCACACTTTGCTCTTAAATCCTATTTTGGAGGAGATCGGCTTTCATCACGTCTTCATTATTCGCGATCCTCGGGCGGTTGTTGCGTCCTCCATCCCTTTCTTTTTGGATACGGGAAAAATGCCCGCCAGACATTTTTTAGAGGAGGATATTAAGGCATTGTCTCCTAGCGATCGCGTTAAATTCGTCTTAGAGGGGGGTTATGCAGAACGTGCGGGAGTTCCGATCAAAAGTTTTGCAGAAGTTTATCGCTCGATGTTAGCATGGCGCGATCGCCCTGGTCTTTTATTCCTACATTTTGAAGATTTAGTAGGGGAAGGCGGCGGCGGAAGTAACGAACGACAAATGCAGGCGATCGAACGCATCGCCCAATATTTAGGCGTACCTTTTGATGAGGGAATTATTGCCAAAGTCCAAGAAATTTATAATCCCAATGCTCGCACCTTTAGAAAAGGCAAGATCGACAGTTGGAAAAGTTCTTTAGATGCCGAACTCGTGCAGCGTTTGATCGCCTATTGCGAACCACTTTGTATTGAGGCTGGCTATCCGCCAAACTCGTAATCCGAACTTTCCTTTAAGAGAAACTCAGCCAGCTAAATAATTCATTAACCGATAATTGCCAATCGCCCAACGCCCCCAAAACGGGTAAAATTTGTTCTCCTTCTAAAAATTGCGGTTTCTGTTTCGGATAAAATACCAACACGGAACGATCCTGTGGGTCGATTAGCCAACCTAATTGGGTATTATCGTCCAAACAGTGTAAAATATTATCAATAACGCGGGGATTGCGTTGGTCTAGCGAGAGAATTTCAATCATCCAATCAGGTGCGATATCGATATTATCTGTAATTTCCCCAGTATCATCGAGAGGAAGATTTTGCCACTCAAAAACAACAATATCCGGAACAACAGAGCGTCCGCCAAAAGAACAACGCAACTCGGGGAAACTGTAGGCAATTTTTTCGGGAACGGCAATTTGATTAATTGTTTCGCAAAGACGACCTTGAAGGAGACTATGTTTTCCTTTTGGCATGGGTTTTTGATAAATTTTTCCGTTAATATATTCGCTGGCGGGTTTGGTTTCGGGTAAATCCAGAAATTCTTTCAAGGATAAGCGATCGCTTTGAATGGGTAATGAGATAGACATTAAACTATTCTAGGAAAATTAAATATCTTTCAATTGTAGCAATGATTCTATTTTTATTTTTATGCAAAGATTCTGAATCTATCTAATCCCAGTTCTATGGATGGATTTGTCAGATAGCGATCGCATTTCTAATTAAGAGAAACTTAACCAGCTAAATAATTCATTAACCGATAATTGCCAATCGCCCAACGTCCCCAAAACGGGTAAAATTTGTTCCCCTTCTAAAAATTGCGGTTTCTGTTTCGGATAAAATACCAACACGGAACGGTCTTGCGGGTCGATGAGCCAACCTAATTGAGTATTATAGTCCAAACAGTGTAAAATATTATCAATGATGCGGGGATTGCGTTGGTCTGGCGAGAGAATTTCAATCGTCCAATCAGGTGCGATATCGATATTATCTTTAATTTCTCCAGTATCATCGAGAGGAAGATTTTGCCACTCAAAAACAACAATATCCGGAACCACAGAGCGTCCGCCAAAAGAACAACGCAACTCGGGGAAAGCACAAGCAATTTTCGGTTTTTCTCCCACTTCACTAATCGCATCAATGAGACGTTTTTGCAAACGGCTATGTTTTCCTTTCGGCATGGGCTTTTGATAAATTTTTCCGTTAATATATTCGCTGGCGGGTTTGGTTTCGGGTAAAGCCAGAAATTCTTTCAAGGATAAGCGATCGCGTTTAACAGGAAGAGAGATAGACATTAAACTATTTTAGGAAAATCAAACACACTTCAATCATAGCAATGCTGCCATTTTCATTTCAAAATATTGAATGGCACTTGAAGAATTCACTCAATAACTAGCCTCCACTGCTTTCATTTTGTAATTCTTCAAGAATTTTAGTGACATCATCAAAATTTTCTTGCGCTTGGGTATTATCGGGATTGAGTTCTAATGCTTTTGTGAGAGCCGCTAAAGATTCGGCATATTCTTTCAAAGCGCGATGAGTTACGCCCAAACCCATCCAAGCATTGGCATCATTGGGATTTAACTCTAGGGTTTTTTGATATGCCTCCAAGGCTTTGGTATACTGTCGATTGGACATGAGATTGAGGGCGCGATTGTACCATCCCAAAGCAGAATCGGGATTGAGACCGATCGCTTCTACCGCTGCTTGTACCCCTTCTTCATAGCGTCCCGCCCGCCAGAGTACGGCGCTGAGATTGATGGCAATCTTTTCTAGGGAAGGCTGTCCGCCAATTTGGGCATCCCCTTCCAACGCCATGCGATAGGCGACGATCGCATCTTCGTATTCTTCTAAAGTCGTGAGAATACGTCCTCGATTGAACCACGCCCGGGAAGATTCGGGATTGAGATCGATCGCCTCTTGCGTTGAATCCACAGCCTCGTTATAACGTTCTAATAACCATAGCAGGGTCGATTGATTGATCCATGCCTGCTCGTAAGTCGGATTTAAAGTGAGAGCACGATTAACCGAGGCTAAGCCTTCCTCGTATTTAAACTGTCCCGCAAGGGAATTACCGCGCTGACTCCAAGCATAAGCAGAGCCGATCCGATTCCAGCGATCGTCTCCTTCTTGTAAGGCTTGGTCGCAGGCGGCTTGAGCATCGGTATATTGTCCCAAGCGATTGAGGGCGGCGCAGCGATTGGCAAGGGCTAAAGCATAATTTTCAACGAGGGTGAGGGCCCAATCTTGAGAAGCGAGGGATTCTGTATTGCGCCCCAAAAGTCCCAAAACCGTCCCCTGTTCCGTCCACGCTTCCTCATTATCGGGATCTGCTGCCAGTGCATCGTTATAGGATTTTAGCGCATCTTGATAAAACGTCAGCGCCTGTTGGGATGTATCTTGAGTTAGTGCCAGTTGCACCAAAATCCGACCTCGATTGACGAGTGCCGTCGTAGGGTTAATATCCCCCCAATTTCCCGCTTGAATGGCGCTATCGCAGGCTTTCAACGCTTCTTCATAGCGAGAAAACTCTGCCAAGGACAAGCACCGCCCCGCATAAGCCGGAGAATAACCGGGATTGGTTCGAATCGCCCAATCGTAGGATTCGAGAGCTTGGGAATGGTCTCCTACCTGTGTCATGGCTACGCCTCGGTTGTACCATGCCAGTGCGGGGGTTCCTTCTCCCCAATCGCCATCAATTTCCAGTCCTTCCTCGCAGGCGACTACCGCATCTTCCGTGCGTCCCAATGCCGTCAGGGAAGCGCATCGCTTGGCTCGTGCGAGGGAATCCGTGGGAGAGCGTCGCAAAACCTGTTCGTAGGATACCAAAGCATCGCCGTAGCGGGCGAGGGCAAAAAGAACGTCGCCGCGATTTTTCCAGGCTTCGGGATCGTTGGGAAAGAGTCCCACCGCTTGATCGCAGGCTTCGAGAGCCTTTTCGTAATCTTCCGCTTGCAGTAGGGTATCGCACAAACTCGCCCAATAATCGAAATCGACGAGTTTTTCCTGCGCGATCGCCGTCGCGGGAAAAAGCAACAAAGAAGCCGAAACAACTGCTAGAAAACGTTGAAATTTCATCGGGGTTTATGGTTGCCAAGTACGGGATAACAATCGAACAAGGAGATTGAAAAGCGTCTGGATCGAGCAATAAGGTCAATTGTTTCCAAAAAGTTGCCCGAATAGATAACCCTTAAAAAAATGCCTCCTGAATTCTATCAGATTGGCAAGTCACGATCGCAGGGGCGCAATGCTTGCGCCCTTATTATTTATTGTGCCCCTACGGAACTATTCTGCGCCTTCAATGGGGGCAAAACCCTGACGTTGGATATTTTCCGTAACCGATCGCGGTTCTAAGAATTGCAACAGGTAATCGGGTCCGCCAGCTTTCGATCCCACCCCGGATAACTTAAAGCCCCCAAAGGGTTGCCGAGCGACGATCGCTCCGGTAATATTACGGTTCACGTACAAATTCCCCACCTCAAAATCCTCGTAGGCTTGTTTGATATGGGAGGGCGTGCGGGAGTACAAACCCCCCGTTAGAGCGAAATTCGTGCCGTTGGCGATCGCCAGTGCTTCGGAGAAA
Organism: Cyanobacteria bacterium P01_E01_bin.42; assembly: GCA_039194995.1. GTDB lineage: Bacteria > Cyanobacteriota > Cyanobacteriia > Cyanobacteriales > Spirulinaceae > CCY15215. The sequence goes on from JBCCVR010000149.1 coordinate 13,903, forward strand.
TCCTTGGCTTTAATGACGGCGATAACGGGTCCGAAAATCTCCTCTTGGGCGATGGTGGCATCGGGAGCAACATCGGTGAAAATGGTGGGAGGAATGAAATATCCCGTCTCTGGAGTCGGCCCCTCAAACGCTAATTTTGCCTCCTGTTTGCCCTTCTCAATATACTCGCGAATGCGATCGCGTGCCTTCTCGTCTACCACGGGTCCCACGGTGGTGCTGGGCAGATCCGCAGCTCCCACATTGAGAGATTTAGTCGCCTCGACCAAGCGGGTTACAAAGGCATCGTACACGGGTTTGAGAACGACAGCACGGGAACAAGCAGAGCATTTTTGTCCCGTATAGCCAAAGCCAGAGGAAACAATCCCCACAACGGCTTGATCTAGATCGGCACTTTCATCGACAATGATGGCATTTTTACCCCCCATCTCTGCAATGACTCGCTTGAGATGTTTCTGTCCCGGTTGTAATTTTGCCGCTTCTGCATAGATATGACAGCCCACTTCTTGGGAGCCGGTGAAGGCGATTAAGTGAACGTCGGGATGGGTCACTAAATGATTGCCCACCGTCGAACCCCGACCGGGAACGTATTGGAAGACACCTTTGGGAATCCCCGCATCGATTAGAATTTCTGCGATTTTGGCGGCAATGACGGAAGAAGGGGCGGCGGGTTTGAGTAAGGCACAATTGCCCGTCACTAAAGCTGCCACCGTCATGCCGAGGGCGATCGCAATGGGAAAATTCCAAGGGGAGATAATCACGGCAATACCCCGAGGTTGATAGAAATAACGATTGGTTTCCCCGGCTAAATCGTAATTTTTGCCCCCATCCAAGCGTTCCATTTCATCGGCATAATAGCGACAAAAATCGATCGCCTCGGAAACTTCTCCATCCGCTTGGGGAAGAATTTTCCCGACTTCAAAACACAGCCAAGCATTCAATTCATGGCGGCGAGATTCCATGATTTCGGCAGCTTTACGCAGGATTCCCGCCCGTTCTCGTACCGAGGTTTTCTTCCATCCAGGAAAGGCAGTTTTTGCGGCTTCTAATGCCTCATTTGCCTGTTCGATGGAGATTTGCCCGATCTTGCCGACAACTTCGCTAGGATTGGCAGGATTGAGGGAATCTAAATACTCGGTGGTTTGCACGTATTCCCCGTTAATGAGAGGCAAATACGTCTTGCCCAAATTGTTGCGAACTTCGGTTAATTTTTGTTTGGCTTTAACTCGTAAACTTTCCTTAGAATAGTCGGTATTACTGGCATTCGGCCAAGCAGATTTAGCAATTAAAGGACGTTCCGATCGCACTTCTGGGGGAGCAATTAATTCTTCGATGGGGCGTTCTTCCATATTTTGCCGCAGGAAAGAACTGTTGGCAGTATTTTCCAATAAACGGCGGATTAAATAGGACATTCCCGGCAGCAAATCCCCATAGGGTGCATACACTCGCACCCGGTGTCCCCGTTTGACCAAGGCTTTTGCTAATTGGTCGCCCATGCCGTATAAAACCTGCATTTCAAAGCAACGAGAAGGAATATTTAAAGTTTCCGCGATCGCCATTGCCCGTGCTTGGGTGCGAACGTTATGAGAGCCAATTGCTGTATATAAATACTGGTGATTTTCTAGCAAAAGCTGCATCAAACTTTCGTAATTGCGATCCGTTTCCATTTTTTGATTAAAGACGGGTTGTTGCCAGCGTTCTTGGATAGCGATAATCGTTTCTTGATCCCAATATGCTCCCTTGACCAAACGAATCGTTATCGGTTTTCCCCGTTGTTTTGCCCATTCAATTAGACCTTTCAAATCGGTTTCCGAATCCTGTAAATAGCCTTGAATGGTTACGCCGATATCCGTGCGATCGCGGAACTCGTCTTCCATTAACAACTCTTTCAAAATGGCGATCGTGATATCCTTATAACGATACTGTTCCATATCGAAATGAATCGCCGCCCCGACTTCTTTCGCCCGACGCAACAGAGTGCGAATGCGATCGCAAACTTTGGCTTTACTGCCTTCAGGATCGAGGGGATCGAATTGGGAATAAAATGCCGTTAATTTAACAGAAACTTGCACCTTATTTAAAGATTGTCCGTCGGCTTCGTCAATTTGGAGAATATTCGACCATTTTTTCGCCGCTTCTCCCAACTGTTCGATCAGATCCAGATAACTTTGCAAGTATTCCTGTGCCTCAGACTCAGTTATAACGGCTTCTCCGAGGAGATCGAGGCTAAAGGTCATCTTATCCTTCCGCAGGCGATCGATGGTCTTGAGAACCTTGGGGATAGTCTCTCCGGCAATGTATTTGTAGGCGAGGGTTTTCACCGCTTGTTCTACCGTCGTCGCCGCAATTTGAGCGGGGGGAGAATTAGAATCGGCGAAATTCATCATTTTTTTGAGCATTTCCGGCAATTCTACGGATTCAACGCTCATATACTCTTGAAAATGGCGGGCAATCTCGCTTTTACTCCGCAATGCTGGCAAACAGTCGATAAAGCTAAAGAGTTGATAGCGCAACCCCGGATTTGCCATTGCCCAGTCTAAGAGCTTATCATCGAGACGCATTTGGTCTTGCATCCTGGCGAAAAAGGAACGTTTTTCCCGAGTTGCGGCGATGAGTTCTTTGGCAATTTCTTGGGTTTTGCTTTCGTATTTGGTTTGGGGAATATCGATGACCACGGCTGGTTTAACTCCTGAATCTGGCATGGTAGAGTGCGAAAACTGCTTATGATGAGGGATTCTCTGTCTCGATCTGGCGATCGCGCGCTACGCAAACTCTCTAGTTTATCTCCCATTGTCGGTTCTCAAGGGAAAAACATGAAGAAAAGTGTATAAACTGTTACGTTTTTTAACTTTTGTTTAGAAAAAGTAGGAATTTCACTCTCGCTCTTTCTGAGAATATTTGAACTGTTAGAATGAAGGTTAGCGACCTCCAAATATAGGTTATGGATATTCTCATCGAGTCAACTCAAGCATTTGAACAAGATTTAGCCTGTTTCAGTCAAGAGGAAAGGGGACAAATTCGCGATCGGAAATGAGAAAATGGAGATTTAATTTTTTTAGAGAATTTTTCTTAATTCTAATTCCTAACGGGAAAGTATAATTTCTTTTTTTCATTGTATTCCCATGCTATGTTGTCGGGATCATTTCTTTGACTCCATTCTGGAAAATCTGTTAATTTTCTTTTTCGACTAATAGTTGAACGATTTATATTTAATCTTTTAGCCAAATGTTTTTGATTAAGAGATTCGATTCTTGTGAATTCAGCAACCGTAGTGCCTTCTTTTACTTCTTGTATTTCTTGGTTCCGAAATAATGGTAAAGTTTCCTGTTGTTCCCGATTTCTCTGGTAAAGCTGTTGTATTTCTTGGTTACTTGTTGATATATTTGATTGTTGTAGATGATTTTTAGTGTTTTTATTAGTAGCTCCAATTTCTTGTAATAAAAATTCTGTAAATGTGCTAGACTGCAATAGTCTAAGTCGATCTGAATTTGAGCTTATATCGATGTTTTTTATTTTATAGCATTTCAATATGTGATCCTTACATTTTTCAACAATTTGATAGCACTGCATAATTTTTTGGACTTTTTTTGTAATCTCATCACAATAATTTTCTATATTTTTATTATTGTGAGGGTTGTCATTACATGAGGGACAATCAACGCTAATAAAATATTTAAAAAGCATTAGAACATGATACTTTTCTTGTTTGGGGATTTCATGTTTTGCTATACAAAAATAAGCTAAAGAACTTACATGGTAAGAAATTGGATGATGGTTGACATTAAATATATCGCTGGGTATTTTATCAACTAACTGTTTTCGTGAATGAACAACAACAAGATGAGGTGCATCTAAAAACATTGATGTAAAATTTTTGACTTGATCCCAAATTGAAACAATATGTTTTCTTTTGATTTCTGAAAATTCATTGTATTGTCCGGGTCTCCTCTCATAATGTAGTTGATATTGACGATCAATATATTTATTCTGATATTTATAAAAATCTTCCAGTTTTTGGGGAAAATCTGATAAAGCAGCTAAAAGTTCTTTCTCAACTGCTGTCTGAGAGTTTGTTGCTTTAATAATCTTACCTCTAATTTTTTCATCGTCAGTTTCTATGATTTTCACAGGAATGACAACTTCATCAATTTTTTCATTATTCCTGCAAGAAAAAAGAACATAACTTGTTTGGCAACCATTGACAATTTGATAATCTGTAATTCTGAGCAAAGTTGTTGTAATTCGTTTAACTTCTTTTGCGATGATTGTAATGCCATTATTAAGAATAGGAAATTGACTACTATTTTCAGAAACGATTGTGTCTTTTATTGCAGAATTCGTTTCATTATTTTCCCCTAAAAAACCTCTGACATTATCATAAAAAATAAAAGGTCTCATTTTATCTTCTTCATCAACTATAATTTTTTTAAACTCTGAAAATTCAAGAGTAATACTTATAGCTTGCTTGATATTATCAATTGGATGACCTTGCACTAAATCTACACTGTTTAAAATCTGTACTGTAGTTTCAATTTGGAGATTTAAACTTCGATAAACTTTTTCTAGTCGATCGCATCCCCATGTAAATATCTCAATATTGTCAAAATTTATTTCGCAATTTTCTTCTAGGTTCTGTTTTTGTACTTCACTCTCTTTTTTTATTGCGTTGCTGGGTTCTTTTCTTGCATTTGTGATATAATAAATAGAGCATTTTGGTTTTTCTCGAATTTCATTAGACCACTGTTGTAATAAATATTGAGATAATTTTGCTTTATTTGTAATCTTAGAATTTCTCTGTCGTTTTGGTTCTTCTCTAAAAAAATCTTTGACAGCCTCAAAAGTGTCTAATATATCAGGTCGTTCAAAAGTTATGCTACTTTTTAATTGTGTAAAAACAAAATCTACTTTAAGTGTTCCAGAATTCTTAAATTGTTGATGTAGATCATTTTCAGTTTCAGCATCAAGAAGACGATCGTTGACTGTAAATCCTATCCCATACAAACCTGTATCAAATTTTGGTCATAGACAAACTAATTCATATTCAAAGCTGTCTTGTTTTGGGGAAA
>JBCCVR010000150.1:0-18708 GCA_039194995.1 Cyanobacteria bacterium P01_E01_bin.42
TTATTTTGTGTTTTTATTTTTCTTGAACAATATTTTGATAAAAATCTTCTAAAGCAATTAGACACTCTCGATCTTCATAAAGGCAATTGCTATTTTTCTTCATTTTTTGAACGACTCTATCTCGCCAATTCTTATCCCGTCCCAGTCTTACTGCGATGTTAATATATTCGGTCTCATTTCGAGCGATTGTTTCTTTCACATCGATCATTTTCAAAAAACTATCAGTATGACGACCTCGCATAAATTCTCCCGGACAGGTGACAATAGGAAGATGACAAGCGATCGCTTCTAAGCTGGTATTCCCTCCAGACCAAGTAAAAGTATCTAAATAAACATCAGATAAAAGATTAATACTTAAATAGCTAAGGCGATCGGGAATATTTCGAAAAAGACAATAATTCAAATAATTTAGATCGTATGTATTAAAAATATATTCTAAGCGAGGTTTTAAAAGATTTCCTCTTAAAAACAAGAATTTCGCCTTGGAAACTTGTAGCGCAATTTTTGGAAAGATATAATCGTATTGAGGTAAATATTTAAAAGGAGCTTGACAACAAAGATAAATTATAGACTCAAGAGGAAGTTGGAAATCACTACGTTTTTTTTGTACAAGAGGAATTTCCGGTTTTGGATAAGCAACACCAATGTTTGGAAGTCTAATTAAAGTTTCAGAATAATGCTCGTCTGCATCTTCTGATTCCATAAGTTCGCTTGATAAAAAATAATCAATATTTGGTAAACCTGTTGTAACGGGATGTCCCCACGCAGTACACTGAATAGGAGCAAGACGCAAAGCTGCCATTGATAAAAGTTGTGGATTCATCCCAATTTCAGGAAAAATCAAAATATGTAAACCATCATTTCGGATTTGCTGGCAAACTGCCTCTACATTGAAAGGAATATGATAAAAACGATCGCTATAAGAACGAAATTCTTCAGTGATTTCGTCTGGAGTATTACCAATATAGTAACAATAGATTTCAAAGTTCTTGCGATCGCAATATTTTAGCCATCCCGTTAGCCAAAGCGTCCCACTGTAGGAATGCAAGAAAGCAGAAGCATAACCAATTCTGATTTTACGGTTGGTACTCGTGGATGGCATAGATAGCGGTTGATTCCACTGAGGAAACTTTGCCGTCATAATCTGCGTTACCCAGTTACCATAACGTTCTTGTAGATCACGATCGTTTTGTGCTTGATAGGAAATATAAAAGTTAGTCATACGACCGATCGCATTGTAGAGTTCTTCCAAATTCTCTAAAGAGGTATTTTTTATCAAATCCTCTAATCCTCGCGTAAATCTTTGACGGTAGTAGTTAATTTCCGCTTCATTTTGATAGACAATGGGGAGTAATAATGCTTGGAGAAATTTGAAAGTGTAATTATCTGGAATGCAAGTTGTTGCCTGCTTAGCATAGATGATCGCTTGTTTTATCTTGCCTTGATGTTGTGTTTCAAAAATTAGCGAGAAATAAAAACGTCCTTCTTGGGGATAATTTTTAATTGCTCGGTCTAAAGTTTCTTGATAATTAGGAAAATCTCCTAAATTAAGATAGCATTGACTGAGTTGATAGTAAGCATCAGCAGTCATACCAAATGGTTCTTTCAAAACCTTCTGATATTGCAAAATGGCTTCTTCCCATTCTTTCCTTTGATAAAGCCAATCGGCTAAATTCAGAAAAAAATCATAGGCATGAAAAGTGGGGAATTCTACGATCTCGCAGAATGGTAGGGTACTCTGTTGCGTTTTAGGATGATCTAGAGGCAAGACGAGATGACAATGAAGCTTAACTTTCCCAATCCCGTTAAAATTAAAGTCCGGATAGAGAGACAGTTCTAAAGTTTCTGAAATATCTATATTTTCTTGAATTAACAATGTTAATAAAATGTTAGAAAGAAGCAATTCTATTTCTTCGATGTCTTGGTTGTCGTTGTCGATCCAAATTTTTATTCGATTGCGAGCGCAGTGATTATAAATTACTTTTAACGCTTCGGTAAGTATGCCGAATAACAAGGCTTCGGGTTGACTCCAATCAGGAAATAAGATTAAGTTGATATCTCGAAAAATGGACACAATATCGATTGGCTAAGCCCTTATTTATACAGTTAGACTTTCAAGAGAAAATTCCAAAATATTTTTGGCTTTTGAGATTGTCGTGCTGTTCTCTCGCTCTAAAAGAATACGACCGCGAATCTGACGACATAAAGTTTCCCACTGAATTTCGCTCAACTGAGGAACGATGGAAATTTCCATCCCTTCTTCAAGGCAAAACTCTTCATTCATTAAGAGATTCATGACAATCCCAGACACGAGTAAGTTAGCTTGTTCTGCCGGAATGCTACTTGCTTCTATTAGTAGTGTAATCAGGCGACTTTCAGAATGTACTGCCAAACTTAAAAGAACGGGCTGAATACTTTGTGCGATCGCCTCTTCTTCTTGCGACCAATCAGGAAAAATAATAAAGTTATTTTCTTGTAAATTCAAAAAGGAAAGTGTAGTTTCTAACAAAACATTTTGAATAATACTAGCCATTTTTGACCAAGAAAATTTCTTGGCTCGCTGTAAACCTGCAATTATCATAGATTGACGAATTGAGGGTTTCTGTACGTCGCATAGTGCATTTATCATGCCTTCAAAATCCCCATCTTGGATATAAATTGCAGCTTCTCCAGCCACTTCTGGAAGAGAAGAATACGGTGTTGTAATGACTGGACATCCGCAAGCCATAGCTTCGAGAACTGGCAAACCGAATCCTTCGTATTTTGAGGGGTATACTAATGCAATTGCCCCAGCGTAAGCTAATCTCAATTCGTTATCTTGTAGTTGTAATTTATGGATTGAATTTCCCGGAGTATACTGTCTGAGTTCTTGCTCGATCGCTCTACCATCTCCCGTACAAACTAATTCGAAGCTAAGCCGAGTCGGGAGTTGTGAAAAAGATTGGAAGAAAAAAGTTGCATTTTTGTAACCCGTATTGAGACCAATGAGAAGAAAGTAAGGCTTTGTAATATTGTACTTCGTTTTAAATCCTTCAATTTCTCTAGGATTGGCAGGGGTAAAGGATGGATTGATTCCACAAGGAGCAACTGTTACCCGATTTGGAAAAATATTAGGAAAACAGCGAACTAAGTCCTTCGCTGTATTTTCAGAAATAGTGATATAAGCAGAAGCATGCTCAATTCCATGATGCTTTTCTTTCCACATAGGTTCTTGTAAATTTCCTCCTAAAATCTCTGGAATCATGTCATATCCCATAAACACAGAAGGAGTAGAAATAGGAGTAGTATAATATGTGGAAATAAATAAACTTGCTTCTTCTTCTTCACATATAGATTGTAAGAGAGCGCGATCTCTTTCCAAACTGTTATAATCGTGTGCGGGAATTTGACGATAGCTAATCCCAGGTATTTTAGGACTTGTCCCACCGCGATCGAGAACAATGATATGGTTAGCAAAGCCAGTTTTAGACCATTCTCTTAATAAAGATTGCCAAACTCTAGCAATGCCAGTTGCATATCGTTGGAAAAAAACTCCATCTATAATCAGAGTAAATTTGTTTAATCTTTGAGTCCGAACTTGATTTCTCTGTAAATATTTTTCATCATAAATATTAACATTCTGTAAAAGTATTTCCCTGAATTCCGGATATATATCTTGTGTTTCACAATGTTGGAAATTTAATAGATTCGAAAGATTTTTAGGTAAGTTTTTTGATGTCAGTAAATGCAAAAATTTTCCATTGCTGTATAAATTAAGATTGAATTTTTCTGCCATAATTTCTAGAGAAGAAACTGTAAATAAAGAAATATGTTGTCCCTCATCAAGTGCATAATAATACCATCGGTCGGGTGTTGGATTATCTTCTGGTAAAATTTCCGTGCTAAATAAAATGTTTTCAGATATTTTTAATAGCTTTTCTACTTCTTGAAGTGGATCGAGAAAGTGTTCGAATACCTCAAAAGCAACAATCAACTCATATTGTTCTTGCAATGTTGTAACAGTTCTCTCAGAAGAAAATATATTTTGACAAAAAGGATCGTATCCATAGAAATCCAAACCAAGATCTTGCATGAGCCTAACAAATAAACCATATCCAGAGCCAAAATCTAAAAACTTTTTTTCTTGATTAAACAGGTTAAAGATAATATTAGCCGTATATTTAGCAAGATATATATTTCGAGCTATCAATCCATGATCACTTTTGGCAATAGGTTGAATATATGCTTCCTCCAACCAATAAGGATTTTCCGTTTGAATAAATCCACAATTGGGACATTGAAAATAATCGACCTCATATTTTTCTAAAATCACAGCTTTAAAAAATAAGTGAGTTTCTGTTTCACAAATTTTGCATTTTAATTTCATCATCTTATTTCCTTTTTATCTGGGTGAGATTTTAAGCATCATTCTTTTGTTTCTAATTGTACTGTATCTCGATCTTTTAGAGCTAATAAATTACAAGGTTTGAGTATTTTTTTTATCTCTTGTTCGGTCTCTAAATTATTTTCTCTTTCTAGTGGAATATAATATTGAAGATAATTCAGTACTACAAACCAATGTCGATGATTGATAGGTTCGAGCAAAATAATTTCTGGAAATGTAGATGTTTCTATATCAATTTCCATGCAAATATTAAAGATAGTATTCGATAATAGACTAGATGCAGTATCCGTATCAAAATTACTTAAGGTAAAAATAAGGGCGATTTTTTCACGATCGGGATGTTGAAGTATCTGTTGTAAGATATCTTTCAAAATTGTATACAATTCTTGTTCTTCTTGATGCCAATCAAGGAAACACGCCAAGTTAATTTCTCGGAGTTTATTGATCGTCTCAATCAAAATTGGAATCTGTTGGGAATCAAAAGAGATTGGTTCAACTTGAGGAGAATGATAAGCTAACGAAGAATTTGGGGTGGCATCATTATCTAATTGAATATCTGAGGTGACTTTAGAAATTTTCAGAACAGCAATTGCATTCGCATTTGGCCAAGGGTAGTTGTATTCAAGATAAGACAAGTTTGTGGGATCGCTTTCTTGAATCCAAAGTTGATGCGGAAGATGACTGGCAGAAGAATTAAAAAATTCCATAAATTTCTTCTTCACAAAGTTGATTTCTATAGCATCACGAGGAATTTGATAATGAGAAAAAAGTCTTTCTAAGTATTCTGGTGATGCCTGAATAAACCATTCTAAATCCATTAGTTTTCCAGATGGTATGGTTAACAGAGCTTGACCATTAGGTTCTAATAAGTTATAAATTTTAACAATTGCTTTCAAGGGCAATTCTAAGTCTCGGACATCATTCGTTTCTCCATAATCTAAGGTTGGATTCATTCCCTGACCGATGTGTTCTATAGTAGAGATAGAAACAATTGAACTAAACTTGTGTTCGAGAGAAAGAGTCATTAAATCAATATTCTTCACTCCTTGTTCTTGTTCGTATTTATCTATGATAGTGCGTGGCTTAATTCCTAAAGATTCGCTGAGTAGATTTTCATAGTGAGATAGGACGTTACCAATCTCCAGAATATTATTTTTATTTTTTAGATTTATTAAGAAATCAAAGCCTAATGAAACTTCTACCGCTCTTTCGCTAGGATTATTATAATGAATTCTACAGTACGGAATTTCTCTACCTTGAAAACAAAATGTATCTGGCCATTGCATTTGTTTTATCTCCTATCTATCTAAAGTTGAGTATTGGAAGCTGTTTGATACGCGGAAAAAGTTTCTCTACTGCATTTTTCCCAGCAAAAATTTTTGGCTCGATCTAATGATTTTTGAGATAGCTTTTTTTGTAAGGCAGAATCGCTATACAATTGTAAGATACTCTGGCATAAACTATCAATATTTTGAGGTTCGACAGTAATTCCGGCATTACCAACAACTTCTGGTAGAGAAGATGTGTTGGAAACAATTATTGGGATACCACATTGCATTGCTTCTAAAGGAGGCAGTCCAAATCCTTCATAAAGTGATGGATAAATAAAAGCTAAGGCATCGCTGTACACTGCCGCAAGGTCATCATCAGCGATTCGTCCTGTAATAATAATACGATTTTTTACATCTGGATATTGTGAAATTTCTGCAAAAATATTTTCATAGTTCCATCCTAAATTACCAACTAAAACTAGACATAGATCGGAAATTTTTTCTTCTCGTACAATCTTGATAAAACTGCGAATTACGCTGATTATATTTTTTCGAGGTTCTAAAGTACTTAGGCTTAAGAGATAGGGTCCGTTTGGGATTCCATACGACTGCTTAACAGATTGAATTTTCTGCAAATCCGAACAAGGATAGAAAATTGATGGAGATGCAGCTAGATAGGTCACAAAAACTCTATTAGGATCGATTTTTAAGTAGTTACAAACATCATTTTTTGTGGCTTGGGAAATACAAATAATAAAGTCACGATCGCGGTCGATACTCTTAAGCGCATGGTAAACGATATGATCTTCGGGTCGTTCTTGTCCGAAAAACTGAGGATAAAGTATGGGAATGAGATCGCAAATCGTTAGAAATCGGGTAACTTTTTTATTATTAACAAATTGAGGCAGTGGATAATATGTAGCATGGAATATATCAGTATCTTCAGGTACTTCTGAAGACTCTATATATTCCCGTTCCAAATTTTTGCGAACTTCTCTGAGAGATTGATACAAATTATTAGCAGTGGCTGAAAGTTTCAATGTATCGTCAACGGTATTTGAGGTCATGATTCTATTGTCTACTAAACGTTCGAGATCCTTATATTTGAGGTAGAAATGAATCAGAAAGTTAGAATGAATCAAAGGGATATTCCGAAACTCTAAATTTGATTCAAGATAAGCCAAACATCCTTGCAATACTGGAAAAGAGAGTGTTTCACAAAATGACAGCTCGCACTCTTCCAAAGCCTTCAAACCACGAGCAACATTTTCCACAACGCGATAAACACCCGTGCGAGCTAGAGGATTTGTTTGAGCGCAGCCTAGAACAGATATATCGTATAGAACTTTCATAATATTGAGGTGTCAACAATTCTATTCAGAAGTATTATCACGATTTTGTATCTCGTTATTCTGCTCCACATTTTCCTTGCCAGTGTGTTTTTGTGCTTTGGATGCTATTTCTAACTGTTCCAACTGTTCTTTGAATTCCTCGTTCTCTGGATTTAGCTCTATCAATTTTTCCATCGACGCGATCGCCCCTTCATAATCCTGTAATTGAATGCGAGCAACCGCTAGAGCTTGCCAAACATCAGAGCTATCTGGAGCGCGTTCGGCTAGGATTTCTAAAGGTTCTATAACTTCTTCCCATTTTTGCAAGGCAAGGCGGGTTTGGATTAAACCTTGGAGTGCAATTTCATTTTCTGGTTCTCGCTCCAATACAGCAACATAACCGCTTTCTTGGGCGAGTAATTGGTTGTTGAACTCTTCTTCTCCTAGCTGTCCCGAATGTCCTGAATGTTGGGAATTCGGGTCGCCACTCCAAACACTGGCCGCCATAATTCCCATAGAACTGAGGAAAGCCAGACCGGAAACAATGATAATAACGCGCTGAAAAGGTTTAGCCATTATGGAATGAGGAATGCTCCTCGATATCGCTATACTCGGTGAATAGCTCTACAATCTTAAGCTACCCAAGTTTTTATCTTAAACGATCGCATCCCCATGTCCCGCGTCAATTTTGCTCTGTTTTTTCGGTCTCCGCTACTCTGGAATTCTCTCGCGATCGCCTTCTGTCTGGTGACAGTTGTGGGATTGCAGCGTCCGAAGCTCGCAGAAATCCTCAACCGAGAGCAACTCGTCAATCTAGAAGGAGCAAGACAAGAGGAACAATTAGAAAATACCCGCTTGCAACTCGTACAACGCATGCCTGATTTTGGGTTTGGCAATCTTCTTGCCAATTGGGAATTGTTACAGTTTTTGCAATATTTTGGAGACGAACCCGCTCGCGATTTGGTAGGCTATGCTCTCGCTCCCGAATATTTTCGCATTATTCTCGATCGCGATCCCCGCTTTCTCACAGCCTATGTTTATCTGGGAACGAGCGGTACGATTTATGCGGCAAATCCCGAGGAAACTGATGCGATTATGGAACGCGGAATCCAGCAATTAACCCCACAAATTCCCCAATACTCATACTATGCCTTGCGGAATAAGGGAATTAATGAAATTCTCTTCCTCGGCGATCTTGAAGCCGCACAACAAACGTTTGCTAAGGCTGCGGATTGGGCTTCGATTTATGACGATCCTCTCAGTCAGGCGATCGCACAACAATCCCGCAATACCGTCAGTTTTCTCGCAAGTTCTCCCAGTATTACAGCAGTACAAGTCAGTGCTTGGGGAATGATTTTGGCAGAAGTTCAAGACGAACGAACCCAACAGATTGCTGTTGAAAATATCTATCGGTTAGGAGGAGAAATTCAGCAAACCCCAGAGGGTGGCTTTCAGGTTATCTTGCCATCGAGTCCCTAGCAACCGTCCTAGAACAAACTTCCCTAATTATTGTCCGAATAAGTATTGGCGAGCCAAAAGACCCAAACCAAAACCCATTAAACTTACGATCGCAAATAAACTAAAGGCTTGCCACTCTCCCATATTGGCTTCTTGCAGTTCCAAGCGAACTAAGGAAGCAGCCGTAAAAAGCGCAATCAGTTGCATGAAACGATGAATCCAAGCAAGGATAATGACTGAGATAAAGGCAATAAGAATGACCGAAATAAAAGCGCGAGAATCCGAACGAATGGGAATGGTCAAAATTTTCCGCACTAGACTGCTGGGTGCGGTAAACACTAATGCGGTCAAAACCAGCAAAAAACCGATCAGCAACCAAACAAGCGGACGCGAATTCGAATCTGCTACCGACCAGCCTAAAATAATGTGCAGGACAAACAAAATGCCCAGAGAAAGACTTAATAGACGGATTGGCGATACCACGGATTGATTATTGGTTATTAGTGATTGGTTACTTCCCTCTTGCTCTCCCCCTCTTGGGATGCTTGTTGTTTGCGAAAAGAGCGATCGCCTCGCGCGAGGCGATCGCTCTTCGTCCGATTCAAGACATGGACTGAATGATGTAATCGAAATAGGGTTCGGTGGCTTTGGCATCTTCTGCACCGAGGAGTCCCAAGGAGGCTTCTTTTAAGCAGTTGATGGCTTCGACCATTCCGGCAACGGGAACGTTGAGGGCGTTGTACATTTCCTTGACCCCAATCAAGCCGATCTGTTCGATGGGTCCTTTATCTCCGGCTAAAACCCCGTAGGTGATCAGGCGCAGATACCAGCCATAATCCCGCAAACAGAGGGCGCGTTGTTTCTGCCCGAAAGCATTACCCCCGGGAGAAATGAAATCCGGACGCTTTTTCCATAACTCTTTACTAGCCTTTTCGACGATTTTTTTCTCGTTTTCGGCTAGGGTTTCGGCAATCCGGATTCGTTGTTCCCCAGTTTGCAGGAAATTATCGATGCTTGTTAATTCGCCGCTACTGGGGTAGCGGAGTTCATCATCGGCTTTTAAGATAACGTTACTAACGACGCTCATTATCGCAACAGAATAAATATCAATTGTCAGTTTAACGATTTGGAGGGTCAGAAAGGAAGAGATTGTCAGTTTTGCTACTCGATCGGCAAAATCTCCTTTACATTTTTTAATAGCTTCCTTCGGAATTGATACAAATCTTAAAATTTTGGCATGGAAAATGCAGAACAACAGTGGCGGCAGGGTGGCCTAGTTGAAGTTGAAATTACCGATGTTAGCGATCGCGGCGATGGCGTAGGGCGGTGGGGCGATCGCGTTGTTTTTGTTCCCGATACCGTCACGGGCGATCGCGCTTGCGTCCGCTTGCTACGCGTGAAGTCCCAATACGCTCATGGCAAGTTAACGCAATTACTCGCTCTTTCTCCCTATCGCCTGCGCCCGTCTTGTATCGTGGCGGATAAATGCGGGGGCTGTCAGTGGCAGCACGTCCATCCCTCCCATCAGCAAGAAATCAAACGCAATCTCATCGTGCAAGCCCTGCAACGTGTCGGTGGTTTTGTCGAACCTCCGGTTGCCCCCCTGCTGCCGAGTCCGGTGGTTTTCGGCTATCGCAACAAAGCAACCTATCCCTTGGACACGTCCGAAACGGGAGGAATACAAGCGGGATATTACCGCAAAGGCAGCCATCAGATTGTCAATCTCAATCAATGCCCCATTCAAGATGAGCGCTTGAACCCCCTTCTCGCTCAAATCAAGCAAGATATCGCCGCGCGGGGGTGGAGCATTTACGACGAAAAACGCAGGCGAGGACAATTGCGACATCTCGCCCTGAGAATTGGACGGCATCGAGGGGAAATTCTCTTAACGTTGGTGACGGCAGATTTACAGTTACGCGATCGCGAGGAAATGGCGCGAATATGGATGCAAAGATACCCGAATTTAGTCGGCGTTTGCCTTAATTACAATCCCCATCCCACCAATGCAATTTTTGGCGATCGCATTGAATGTTTGGTCGGACGGTCTTATCTGCGAGAAATCTTCGCGGGGTTAGAATTGCATTTGCGTCCCCAAACCTTTTTTCAGGTCAATACAGAAGCCGCAGAAGCCATGTTGGCATTCATCCTCGAAAAGTTGGCTTTACAAGGTTCGGAGCGGCTGTTAGATGCCTATTGCGGGATCGGGACGTTTAGCCTGCCTTTCGCCCGACAGGCACGGGAGGTCACGGGCATTGAAATCCAAACCGCATCCATCGAGCAGGCTCGCCAAAATGCCGCACTTAACGACATTGTTAACGTTCGTTTCGAGGTGGCAGCCGTAGAAGAGTGGCTTCCCCGTCAGTCAGAAATTCCTGACATTGTTTTTCTCGATCCCCCTCGGAAGGGGTGCGATCGGGCCGTTCTCGATACGCTTTTGCGGCTTAAACCTTCGCGCCTCGTTTATCTCAGCTGCAAACCCGCAACCCTCGCCCGAGATTTAAAAATTCTCTGTCAGTCCGGACTGTATCGCTTGACACATCTGCAACCCGCCGATTTTTTTCCGCAAACGGCTCATGTTGAATGTGCGGCTTTCCTCGAACGTTCTCCCGTTTGAGACCGCATAAATACAAGCGCGGCTTATCATTTTGGGTGATTTTTGTCAATTCGCAAAAACAGCCATACTCCGACTCTTTCTGGTATAATGTGGATAGGAATACAGTTTTCTGAGATAATGAGAATGCGCTGAGAAGCAAACAGTTCCTGCAATCTCATCAAGAATTTTCCCTGAAAACCTAATACCCAAAGGAATTCAACCATGACATAAGAAAAAACCTTTGCCATATTTTCCCGGAATTATTCCGAACAATGTTCTTGGAAATTAGGGTGCGCTTGTTTCCCTTAAAGATGAGCTAGAGGTAATTTTTCGTGATTTCTATTTCGCTGCCCGTTAAAAAAGAAAACTGGTCAACTGTAAGTTTTGCTTCTACTCTTTATCTCTGTCCTATTTTGGACATTTTACTCGCTAAAATTCCCGATCGCTGGCAACCCGAAATTCGCTTGGGACTGCAAGAAGCCCTAGTAAATGCTGCCAAGCACGGCAACAATCTCGATCCGAGCAAGCAAGTCCGCGTACAATTTTCAGTAACGGACGATCTATATTCTTGGATTATTACCGATCAAGGGACGGGATTTACACAAAACTATTGTTGCCCGAACAATCCTGAAGAATTATTACCTCCGGTAGAATCGGAGGATGGTCGCGGTTTGTGTTTATTACACCAAATTTTCGACCACGTTCATTGGAATCATCAAGGGACGGAATTGAAATTATCTAAAAGAGTCAAACGCGAAAAAACAAGTTGGCGCTGACTCTTTTTTTATGGGTTGTTGGTTGTTGGCGATCCCCTCTAACCCCCCTTGGTAAGGGGGGAAAAGAATTGACTCCATTACTTGCCGTGAGTCGGGCAAGGTTGGGGAGAAATTGAACGATCCAGCCATCCGGTTGCTTGTTGGAGATGGGCGATCGCATCTTCTTTGCGATCGCTCAAGAGAAAGACCAGAGCCGAAGCAGCGTGCTGTCCGGCTTGAGCATTACGATTGGCTTTGAGACGATGCCAGTCTTTTGGAGTAATCGAAAGGCGATCGGCAAGAATTTGGGCGAGTTCTAAGGTGGAAACATCTTGGAGAAGTTCCGCTTTTTGAGGAGTGGCAATTTCTGGCATGATTTTCGGCAATGATAGAATAAAGTCCTTTCTACCAGTTTAAAATGTCTGCCGAGGAAGAGCGCCAGTTCGAAGAAGAATTTAAGAATGCCCTAATTGAAGCTGAAGAAAATTTAGCGCAATTGAGGCAGCGATACCACCAAGTCCAAAGCAATCGCAAAGAACTCGCCAGACTGCAACAAAAGCAGAGAGAACTCCAGCGAGGAAAACGAAAACCCAGCAAACGCCATCCCTTGTATCCAGAACTGACTGAGATTGAAAGGCAGATCGAACATCTCGAACTCAATCTAGAAAGCAATCTCTTTCGCTGGAAACAATTGCGAGAACCGTTTTGGATGGCGATTCGCTTTGGGGGTTTGGGATTTTTATTGGGTTTATTTTTAAAATCGATAATTGATTCTCAATAAAAGAAGCGATTGCCTTAACTATTTCCTCGCAATAATTCGGGTTTAACCCGTTCTAAGAACGAAAGAATCATCACCATAAATACACCTTCGATCGCCGCGAGGATGAGATGGGAGATAAAAAACGCTAAAATTGCCGCTTGTTCGGTGCGGCTGTCGAGGTCGGCGGGAATATTAAAAGCAACAATGGCAGAAAATAAAAGGGCGACCAATACTGTTCCCCCAAAACCCGTCATGAATGCCAATAATTTCCTCGCTAAGGGATTGTTCCCGGCGAGTTGTTTGCCCGCAGTATAGAAATGATGACAGGCGATCGCGGGAAGGCCAACAACGAGAGAATTAATCCCCAACGTGGATAAACCGCCATGATGAAACATCACGGCTTGAAAAAAGAGACCGATGAGAATGGCAGGAAAGGCATAATACCCTAAAATTGCCCCCATCAACCCACATAGAACTAGATGAACGCTAGTCGGAGGAATGGGAATGTGAATCAAAGAAGCCACGAAAAAAGCCGCCGTGAGTAAAGAGGCTTTGGGCATATTTTCCTCGGCATTGCGATCGCGCTGAATTTGGCGCAGAGAGTACCAAGTTAGTCCCCCCATTAACCCGTAACCAACGAGGCAAACATCATGGGGTAACAAACCATCAGGTATGTGCATTCGTTTTTGTCCTTTTTCTACCAGAAAAATAAAGTGCGGTGCCAACAAATCCCCAAATTCCCATGACTGCCATAACAGCTTTTTGGAGAGGAGTATAACTGCCTTGAGACGACCATTCTTGTGGAGATTCAGCCGATGCTGTTTCGTCAATGGGAGATTCTATCTCGCTGATGGGAATGGTGGTAATATTGCCGTGACCGGACTGGCGTACCTTAATATCCCAATTGCCAGAGATAGCGCGATCGGGAACGAAGAGAAAAGAGCCGTTTTGGTCGGTATTACCAACGAGCCAAGGAGTTTCGGGATCGTCGGGAGAATAGACCGTAACGGCTGCATCGATCATCGGCTCTCCAGTGTCATAAGTCGCTTGAATTTGAATTGCTTCAATCTCCCGATACTTGAGATCCGTACCGTGAGAAAAAGCGGGACGAGTCAATCCCGATAGGATTACTGTTAACAGGAATAGCCAATATTTCATAGAAATTGAGTAATTATCGATCGCTACTCGCAATGTCCTTCACCCACATGACCCAAGCTCGCGATCGCTGCTTCTAGAGTCGTGTAGGTTTCTTCGTCGAGATTATCTTTTAAAGTGTCTAAATCAACAGTAACTCGGTCATCTTCAGCTAAAGCGGCGATGGGATCGAAGCCGATCGCACCTGTATTGATGTGGTCATCGTCAGGTGCTTCTATGTCACCAAAAATATGATCGAAATGAAAGGTCGTCTCAACTTCTGCCGTTTCTGAATCTTTGACGATTCCTTTCCGTTCGTCGCCCACAAATTCGCCGCAAGCGTAGTTAAGTTCTTTATTAAAGGCGAGGGTAAAATCAAGTTCGCTGTCTGCTTTTTTAGCAGTTCCTTGCAATACAATCGCTTGCCCTTGATATTCTCCATCCGCAGCATTTACGACTTGCCAAGCCAGAGCATTATATTGTCCCGCCACAGCATCAACTTCGGCAACGACAATGGGATCGGCATCCGCATCCCCTTCCGCGAGATCGATGATTTGCGCTTCTTCTACCAGAACGACTTGCGTTGCATCTGCTGCTTTATCCGAGCCGATATCCTCCGGAGAATCAACTTGATAGGCAGTGACTTCAGCGAGGTTCACCCAAACGCGATCGAAGGAGATTTCCCAGCCATCTTTGCTAACAAAACCCTGACGGACGAAATCTTCACCGTTAGCAACAAGTTTTAACGTTCCTTTTCGATCTTCTGTATCATTTCCAACAGTTTCCTCGGATGTTTCTGAATTTGGTGAGGAAGATTGAGAACCCGTACACCCCAACAAAGTCAAGGGAATTAAAAGCGCAAGACCCGATAGCGGTCTCAAAAATTTTTGGTCGAGCATTTCAGAAGGAAATTGAACGTTGTAGCTCTTAGTATTCTAGATACTACCAACTCAATACAATCCCCCCATAGGGTATTTAACTCAAAAATTATAGATTGATTTTAGGTTTAAAACTCACGGTAGCGTGTTAAGTCACTGATGTTGTAATATCTTCTAATGCTTGTTGATATTCTTCATCGGACATGGGGAAATAATGCCATTTAATTTTATTTTCCATATAAGATACACCTTTACCAAAAATTGTTTTCGCAATGAGAACGTGGGGTTTTTCTAAACTGCTATCTAAAGTATTGATGGTTTGTTTAATTACTTGGCGATCGTGGCCGTCAATTTCTTTCGAATTCCATCCCATTGCTTGCCAGCGATCGCTCATTGGGGACAGATTTAAAACCTCTTGGGTATAGCCGATCGCTTGCTGCCCGTTCAGATCGATAATGACAATTAGATTAGAAAGTTTGTGATGTGCGGCAAACATCATCGCTTCCCAAATCGACCCTTCATTACACTCCGCATCGCTGATTAAAACGAAGACGCGACGGAAAGATTTTTCCAATTTGGCAGCCAATGCCGCACCAACCCCTAAAGATAATCCTTGCCCCAAAGAACCTGTAGAAAAATCAATTCCTGTTAATTCTCGTTCGGGATGTACTCCCAATAAACTGCCGTTACCACAATAGGTATTGAGTTGTTCTTCGCTTATCCATCCTTTTAAAAAGAAAGCAGCGTAAAGGGCAAGAACGGCATGACCTTTGGAGAGAATAAAGCGATCGCGATCGGGGTCATCGGGGGCGGGAATATTGAGAATATCGCCATAGAGAACGGTAATGAGATCGGCAATCGATAATGCCGAACCGATATGACCGACATGAGCGCGTTTTGACTGTTCGAGAATGATTTTCGCGATCGCATTTCCGTCCATTCTTTATCCCTCGGCTTGTTGCTGTTTGTACCAATTTACCATTTCTTGAAACCCCTCCTCAAAACTATAGTAGGGACTCCATCCCAGTTCTTCTTTAATTTTGCGATTATCTGCGACCCATACTGTTGTATCCCAATGGCGATCGGGCATCGTTCCCCATTGCGGTTTGGCTGGAATTTTCAAAACTTTGCGAGCAATTTCGACAACATCTCGTAAGGTTGTTTGAATTCCCGTTCCGACGTTAAACACTGCACCCAATTCGTTTGTATTCATCATGGCAGCCAGCAAATAAGCCTCAACAACATCATCGATATAAACATAATCTCGGGCAATTTTAGGATTGACCAAGGGCGGTAATTTTCCTTGTAAACCCCGTTCGATTAATGTCGGCATTAAGCGGGTCGATTCTTCATAAGAACCGTAAACAGAGTAGAGACGGAGAGTCGGAATGCGAAGGTTTTGATTTTTAGCAATATAGCGGCAAAATAAGGTCGCAGAGGCTTTGGTAATGGCATAGTAACTATTGGGTTCTAACCATTCTATTTCTGAGGGAGGATAGTCCTTATAGCCGTATTCAGAAGAAGAACCCGTATTCACAAAAACATCAAAATCCGTTTTTAGGCAGGCTTGTAAGAGATTCACCGTACCGATAATATTGGTATCGATCATTGCTCGAAGATTATTTTGAGAAGAATAAGCACCATGTACGGCTAAATGAAAAATTCGCTCGGGTTTAATGCGGGAAATGCGCTGGTTCAGTGCCTCTTCATCTTCTAAATTCACAGCGTGCAATCGCAGATCGGGTTTAATATCTTTAATTCGCCAAGATTTATAATTGGGACGAACTAAGAGGTGTATTTCATGCCCTTGCAGGAGGAGTCGTCGCGTTAAATTAGCACCGATAAAACCCGTGCCACCCGTAATTAAAATTGTACTCATTAGAGTTTAATTATTATAAATAATCCTTGACTAAAATCGCGATCGCTATTCCGATTCTTCTTGCTTATTTTGTTTTTGCAAGAAACTTTGACCCAAACTCAAGGTACTGGCTAAAAAGCTCAATAATGAATTGGCTGCTGTATCTTGTCCATCTGTTGTAATAATCGTTGTTTTTTGTTCTTGTGGGGCGGGTAATTTTTCGGCAATTTCTGGCAATTGAGCGATCAGTTTCGTTTGCAGATTGCTTTCGGAAATGTCGTTCTCAATATTGCGCCGTTGTTGTTCTAAACCTAATTCTCGTTCGGCTGCGGCAACTTTTTCGAGGTGGCGCATTTGTTCGATTTCTAATTCTGTCGAGACAGTCCCTCGAATTTGCTGCGCTTGAATTTCATCTAATTGCATTTGTTGCTGTACTTTCTCGATTTCTGCTGCCAAGCGACGCTGTTCTAATTCTAACTCTTGTAATGCGAGTTCTAACTTTGCTTCATTCCGCACTCTTGCTGTATTATTCTCTTCTGTAATTTGCTGACGAGCGGCATTTTCTTGGAGTTGTTGACGGCGATTGGTTTCGGCATATTCGCGATTGTATTTCTCCTGTTCTTTTTCTGCCTGTAATTGCTCTAATTGACCCCGTGCGTCTAATTCTGAGGTTTCGCTTTCTAAACGATCTTGCCGTTCGCGATCGCTAATTTCACCCTGATTTTCTAGCTCTGCCAAACGGGCGCGCTTAGAACGTTCCGTCTGTTGCAAAGCAAGTTCTAATTGTGCCTCATTCCGGACTCGTTCCGTTGTATTTTCTTCAGTAATCTTTTGACGGGCGGCGTTTTCTTCGAGTTGTTGGCGGCGATTTTTTTCGGCATATTCACGATCGTATTTTTCCTGTTCTTTTGCTGCCTGTAATTGCTCTAATTGACTCTGTACGTTCAAGTCTGAGGTTTCTCGCTCTAACAAATCTTGCCGTTCGCGATCGCTAATTTCACTCTGATTTTCTAGCTCTGCCAAACGAGCAAATTTATCTCGTTCTGCTCGAAAAGGTGCCTGCAAATTTTCCCACAGTTGGGCAGAACTGACAATGGCTTCCTTAATCTGAACCGTAACAATTTTCAAGCCCAATCCTTGGGAATTATCGCTTTCATGATTTCCCTCAGCAACCATTCGCAAGCGATAAGTTAGTTCTTCAATAATGGGTTGTTTATCGCTGAGAACTTCATCAATACTCAGCGTTGAAACTTTATCTTTAATGGCGGCTTCTGCCTGTTCTCGCAGTTGTACGTTAACGATTCCCATGGGATCGTCGGGATCGGAAAAATCTAATTTTTGGTAGGCGGTTTGAATATCATCAATAATCCACTGAACGTATGCCTGTACGAGAACGCCTTGACGTTCTTGACAAATACATTTTGCATTGATCAGAATGGTTTGGACGGCAGAAGGAACAATCAAAAAGGCATCCTTAAACGGATTAAAACTAAAAGAGATCCCCATCCCGATATGAATCGGTGTCGCCTTGCCTCGACGGGTGTGGATAACGTAAACATTGGGGGGAACGATAACGCTTTTCCACCACAAATAGCCGACAATTCGATAGTCTACCGTTCTGCCTCGATCTTGGGCTAAATTTCCGCGCCGAGATTGTGCCTTTCTCGCCCGAGATGCAGACATTTCCGGCAACCTGGCGCGACTTTTACTGAGTTGGCGATCGATTTCTTCTTGTTCTTGGAGAACCTGTTGCAGATAAGTATTTTCGACCTTTTTTTTATCCATTTTTCTCTTTTAGCAGGGAATATTTTTGTTCGAGTAGCGCCTATCCTCTTATTCTAACCAAGAAAATCGCGGTAGTTAAAAACATCTAAATATTGCCAAGTTCGCAAGCGAATTTCTTCAATTTCCTCCGATGATAATTCTTTCGCTGTCGATAAATTCGTATCTGGCGTTGCTTTGCGAATCGTTCCCCAAGGATAAACCTCTTTTAAGGGTTCGCCATTCCAACTCGGAACTTGCAAAGATTCCGATCGCTCTAATCCCAATTTCTCGCATACTTCTCCAAGGGTATTATAAGGGTCTGCCATCACATCTTCTGCCCGGACGATATGAACGCGATCGCCGTACTTTTCCCTGTACAATAGAGCATGATATTGATTGAGCGTCCAACTCAACATATAATCCGCTAAAGAATGGGGAACGGGACGCTTTTTCGTATCGGCATAGGCAGACCAAGGATTACGAACGACGTGGAGAACATGAGCATTGGGAAAGTCTTCCAAA
>JBCCVR010000151.1:0-18683 GCA_039194995.1 Cyanobacteria bacterium P01_E01_bin.42
AGCGAACAATTGGCAACGGGAATGTGTAGAAATTTTGGGTTCTCGGGTAATTTCTGTGTATCTGAGGGGATCTATTCCGAGAGGGTTAGCCATAGAAGGAGTTTCAGATTTAGATGGATTAGCGATCGTCTCTTCCTTAGATGGACTGGAACAACAACAAACCGCATTAAGGGAATTAGGGCGAAAACTGCGATCGCAATATCCCGTTTGTACCGCGATCGAAACTCAGATCGTCCCTGAAGCAGAGTTATGGGACAAACAACGCTCTTGGGGAATCCTCCTCAAAACCCAAGGTTTACCCCTCTGGGGAGTCGATCATCGGCCTCAACTTCCCCCCGTCACCATAGGACGGAATTTAATTCATCATGCGTGGCGATTACGCCAAGATATTCACAACACCCGTCAATGGTTGCGACAACCGGAATTAAGCCATAAACGGGCAATTCCTTTAATTCAACATAAATGTGCTTGGTTGTGCCGAAGTATCGTTCGATCTGGATTTGAGCTAGTCATGGAACGAGAACAAGCCTACACCCGCGATCTCTATCTCAATTATGCCGTCTTTGCACGCTATTTTCCCGCCCGAGAACGGGAAATGCGCCGGGCCCTACAACTAGCCATTTCACCCTCGGCCCAACGGAGTGGGCTATTGGTCTTTTGGCGAGAATTTGGTCATTGGCTTACAGAACAAATCGATCGACAGTTAGCCACACAATAAATTCCTTCCATCACAAACTGATTTAACAACGGGACAACCTCCGTTTCCAAGTCTAAATGGGGGGCGACCTCTGCTAAATCCAACAAAGAAAACTCCGATTGCCGTACAATCCAATTAATCACCGCGAGATCGTCCCCTTGAAACTCCAATTGTTTTTTTCCTAAATAGACGCGCATTCCCCCTTCTAACGTCTTCAACTGCAAATATTGCTTTGTCGATCGCCAAAAGCGGGTTTCTAACCCCTGCTCAAATAAATCGTAGCCTAACTGTTCTGGCAAAGAGAAAGGCACATCAACCCCCGTTTCCCTCCGTAACACCTTCATATAATCTTCTATCCAGCAGGAGTCCTGTAACTCCTGTGCCAATGCCTGTAAATGCGCCTTCACCCCTTGGGGATTATCCTGAATTAAAGGTAAACTTTGCCGCCATTGGGGTTTTTGTTGTAATTGTTTTTCTAGCCAGATTAACCAGTCTAACCCTTTATAGGTACTCACCCCAATGGTTAAATGGAGTGAAGGCCGTTCTCCGACCGGGACTGCATAATGCCAATGGCCCCGTGGCACGTATAATACATCCCCCGGTTTTAATATCACTTTTAAATAAGGAGACTCGTCAGGGGGTAACGCGTTGGAGGGACGAGTCCCTTTCATCGGAAATTGCTCTGTTTCAGGTAAAATAAACCATTCTTTTTCCCCATCGAGTTGTAACACCAAAACCTCATGGGTATCGTAATGGCAATTAAACCCCTGTTGCTCTTGGGGCGTACAATAAAGGTTAATCTGCACTCGATGACCCAGTTCGTAGCGCAATTGAGTAGCGAGAGCGGCCAAACTCGGGTCGAGTTCGTGAACGTGATTTAGAATCAGAGTAGCCCCTTGTTGCATCTGTTTAAGCCAATCTTTCGCCGTCCCGGGGGGGAGGGGTTCTCCATCCCGCACTAAGCGAACATCTTCCCCATACTGTAACCGATGGAAGTTGAGTAAATAATTGAGTTTTTCCCAAGTAAAGAGGGTATTAAAGCGACTCTTGTTTTCTGTGGGAAGGACAACGGCCTGTTTTTCCCAATATTGGCTTAAAAAGAGGTCACGGGATAGCGGATGTAAGAGGGTCGTTAAATTCCATTCCATCGGTCATTTCAATTATCAATTATCAATGAAATCCATTGCAAATTTCTGACGTAGGGGCAATTCATGAATTGCCCCGACTTGCGTTCTAATCCCGACTATAATCGTAGTCGTCGTTGTAATCGTAGTCGTCGCTGTAATCGTTATCTTCTCCACGATCGGCGACTAAGAAAGAATCAGGGGTTTCAGTAACCGTGGTTTCCTCAAGATCGGTTACAGTGAGGGTCAAGGAAGAGGTCGATCGCTCGGTTGGTGTGAGGTTTGAACCAACAGCTAAGGCAGATAAGGCGATACTCGATTGAGCAGTGACTAATAAGGAGAAAATAAAGGTGGATTTGAATGTGGGAAATTTCATCGGGGTCATCCTCCTGAATCGGTGGTTTTGTGTTTGCTTATTCTTTACACTAGGGGGTCAAAATGACAGAAATATGACAAGTTCGAGAATTAGGGAAAATTTTTTGCATCACCCATCACCCATCACCAACACTCTTTAACGTAATTTGAAAAATCGATCCTTCTCCCAAGGTACTCTGGGCGCTAATGCTTCCCTCGTGGACTCGGACAATTTGTTCTGCGATCGCCAGTCCCAACCCAAATTTTCCGGCTCTCTTTGACCGCTTCCCATCCACGCGGTAAAATCGTTCAAAAATATGGGGGATTGCTTCTTCAGGGATGCCCGGCCCGGTATCCTGTACTGCAATCATCACGCGATCGCCCATTACCTGCAAATTTAGCGCAATTTCCCCTCCAGAGGGCGTATAGTGACAAGCATTACTGAGTAAATTTGCGATCGCATGACGCAATAAACTACTATCTCCCTGCACCTGCACTGTCTCAAAAGGATAATGACAAGAAAACGCCACACCACATTTTTTTGTCTCTGTCAACCATTCTTCCCCCAAACCCTGAATTAATTTTGTCAGATCCACCAAATGCCAACTTTCTAAATGAACTCCCCCTTCCTGACGCGCCAAAAATAACAACTGTCCGACCAAATTACTCATTTGTTTCGTCAGAGTCACAATTTTCTGTAACCGTTTTTGGACTGCACCTAACGCTTCTTCCCCATCCTCTAAATCCATCAACCCCACCTGAGCATTACTCAACACCGCCGCCAGAGGGTTTCTCAACTCATGGGAGGCATTCGCACTAAACCGTTCTAACTGTTCGCAGGCCACCTGTAACCGTTGATTGGTGTCCCGTAAATTGCCCTCTCGCATCGCCAACTCCCGTTCCAAACGAGCAAACAAATAAACCGCCACAATTGCGCCCAAAACGCTCACCATTGCAGAGATACAAAACACTAACCACGTCAATTGCCGATAAAATGCCTGATGTGCCTTACGAACCTCTAACAGAGATTCTTCCGTTGTGGCAAAACGCTCAATTTCTTCCCGTGCTTCATCCATATTCGCCTTACTTTCTATTAACTGCTTAACTTCTTGGAATCCTTGAATATCTTGGGTTTTCCCGGGCTGATACTCGTTGAACATGGTTTGAAATAGCGCAAGATTCTTCGCCACTTTCTCCCGAATAACCCCAATCTGTTGCGTTTGTTGAGGATGATCCTGCACCAGTCCTTGCAAAAGGTCTAAATATTCAGGAATCGTGGCTTGAGCCTGTTGATAAGGCTCTAAAAATACCTTATCTTGGGTTAACCCATACCCCCGAAGGCCCGTTTCTGCATCCACCAACGCATTTAACAACTTTTTGGTCTCCAAGCGCACGATTTGGGTATGTTGAATCCAAGTCTCATCCTCCTCCAAACTGGCCTTTAACCACCCCACTGCTACCAATGTGGCCAAAAAACAAGTCACTGGAATCGCAATAATCACCAATCCCCGACGGCGAATGGGTAATGTAAACCACCACCCCTGAAACTGTTGTAATGTTTGTGTCATGGGGCTTCCTCTGGCACTGGCATTAAACGATAACCCATCCCATACACTGTTTCCACACAACCCGCTAATCCCACCTCTTGTAACCGTTGGCGTAAGCGTTTCACCCGGACTGCAACCGCATTGCTTTGGGGTTCTTCCCCCCACTCCCACAAGGCCAACTCAATTTGTTCGCGAGTTAACACTTGTCGGGGATGACGGAGTAAATATTCTAAGAGTTGAAACTCTCGACTTTTCAGTTTTACAGGTTTTGTTCCCCCATCTAGCACCATCGTATCGAGGTTGAGAGAGAAGGGAGGAACTTGTAAAATATCCCCAGACCAAAGGGGCGATCGCCGCCTCAATGCTCGAACCCGTGCCAATAACTCCTCTAAATCTACGGGTTTCACTAAATAATCATCAGCCCCTGCATCCAACCCTTTCACTTTGTCTGCCGTAGTATCCTTGGCGGTTAAAATCAGAACTAGCGATGAATGACCCTGTCGTCGATATTCTA
The DNA here is from genome assembly GCA_039194995.1 of Cyanobacteria bacterium P01_E01_bin.42. Taxonomy (GTDB): domain Bacteria; phylum Cyanobacteriota; class Cyanobacteriia; order Cyanobacteriales; family Spirulinaceae; genus CCY15215. Next base: position 4,237 of record JBCCVR010000151.1, read on the forward strand.
GGCAAATCTCAATCCCATCCCCTTGGGGTAACATCCAGTCTAAAATTAATAAATTATAGGTTTTCTCCCCTAACAACCATTGAGCAGTCTCCTTATCTTCCACTGCATCAACAATATTGCCACAACGAGTTAAGGCGGTGTGGAGGGGTTCGAGTTGTTCGGGGTCATCTTCAACCAGTAAAATTCGCATGATTGGTTACCCTATACATAAAATTGCACCTGAATAACAATGCTAGATATCTTAATCTATGTCCGGTCGAAGCAAAATAAAATAGCGATCGCCTGTCTGAGCCTATTACCTCTGTTGATTAGCTGTGCTGGGACAGATGTTTCCGAGCCGCCTTCTGATACCAGCACGAACAGCGCTCCAGAGGAAGCTGTGGTGGCCGAAGAGCCGATCGCTGCCCAGCCAGATCGAACCCTAAGCGAACCTGTAGCCAGCAGCAGCCAGCAGCCCGCCCCTACTGCCGCAGCACCAGCCAGCAATCCAGTAGCGCAGGCACAGAGCGAGATTCCCGTGCAGTTCCAAGGCGAGTGGAACCTGAGCACGGAGGACTGCGGTGTGCCGGGCAGCGACGGACGGTTGCAGATCGAGCCAAATCGAATTAACTTTTATGAATCCTCCGGCAATGTGCAGGAGGCGATCGTCCAAGGAGATTTGAAGATGACGGTGACAGCTGAGTATTCCGGTGAGGGAGAAACCTTCACTAGGACGCATTCTTTTGAGCTATCGAGCGATCGCTCGGTTTTAACCGATCGCGATACCAACGCTATTCGATATCGCTGCTCTAACTAGGTGGAGTGTCAACACTTATCGGCCGCCGCAGAAACCAACCAGATAAGCCATTTCAATAAATTTAGCTGTTACCCTTAAATTCCCGTGAGTAAAACCAAAGCAGACGATCTTTGTCAGGTAAGATGTTTCAACACCGAGTTAGTTACTCAAATTCGGGAAACGTTACCCAATGAAAATACTTTAGAAGAAATGACGGTTATTTTTAATGCTTTAGCAGACCGTTCCAGGATTAAGATATTTTATGCCCTCAGAAACGGCGATGAGCTTTGTGTTTGCGATATTGCCGCTATGTTAAATGTCAAGATTGCGACCGCTTCCCATCATTTGCGGAAAATGCGAGATTTGAAATTACTTAAATATCGTAATGATGGTAAATTGGCATATTATTCCCTAAAAGATAGGCGTGTCGCCGATATTCTCAGCTATTCTTTGCAAGAAATGATTTGATTGTGTAGTTTTTACGTATTAATTGTTCAAGAATTATTCCCAACGGATTTTAGCTTTCAAGGGATGCCAACTAAGCTAAGGTATCCTGATAGTCAGCTTTTCACCCAATAACCTCCCTGCAAATTTTAATTTGGCTTATATTCTAATGTTCTTTTGAACGTTTTAAGGTAATATGGATTTTATTCAAACATTCATTTGAACATTACAACAAGAAAATGGCAGAACATTGTTGTCAACACAAAGCAAAGGAACTAAACAAGCTACAAAAGCGCCAAAGTAAAATATTGTGGATTATTTTGGCAATTAATGCAGTGATGTTTGTGGTAGAGTTTAGTGGAGGGATCAAGGCAGCCTCTCTCTCTCTAACGGGTGATTCCTTGGATATGCTGGGAGATGCTTTAGTCTATGGCTGTAGCCTTTACGTCATTGAAAAAGGTAGAAAAGCCCAAGCGCGATCGGCACTCCTCAAAAGTAGTATTATGTTCCTATCCGCGATCGCGGTATTTGCCAAAGCGACCTATCAATTATTTACTCAAACCGTCCCCACGGCTGAATTAATGAGCGGGATTGGGCTTTTAGCTTTAGTCGCTAACTTAATCTGCTTTTTACTGTTGATTCGTCATCGTAATGACAATATCAATATGTCCTCGGTTTGGCTGTGTTCCCGTAACGACATTATTGCCAATACTTCAGTGTTGATAACTGCTGGCTTAGTTGGATTGACGAATTCATTTTTACCAGATTTCATTTTAGGTCTATTCCTGACTGCGATCTTTGCCCAATCTGCGGGAAAAGTTCTCACTCAGGCAAGAGCCGAATTCAGTTGACCGCACACCCTCTGAAGGATTATGATTCCCAATCCCTTGGAGAATTCATTAATAACTTCTGACCGCAACGATCGTAGAATATGATATAGAGAATGATAATCATTTGCATTTGAGTCAAAAGACTTTAATTTTGTCAATGATGAGAGTCTCTTCTCTTCCCCGGCACCTCAGTCTCGCCATTGTGGGAGCAGGTCCCCAAGCCTTAACCCTCGTGGCTCATTTGTTACAGAAACGGTCTAAATTGAGAGATCGCTTGCGGGTGTTCGATGCAAGCGGAACATGGTTGAGTCAGTGGCGATCGCAAATGCAGGCGCAAGAAATCGAACATTTGCGATCGCCAGCCGTCCATCATCCCCACCCAGATCCCTATGCCTTGCGGCGGTTTGCCGAGTCCCGTCCTCAAGAGTTATTTCCCCCTTACGATCTGCCCGGAACAAACTTATTTAATGATTTTTGTGAGGAAGTGGTACGGCGTTGGAACTTGCACGCTTGTGTCTATCCGGGGCAGGTGTGCCGTATTATTCCGGTACAACAAAAGCGGCCTTGCTTCGAGCTTGTCTTGCAAGATGGTCGATCTTGCACCGCCCGTCGCGTGGTTTTGGCAACGGGGGGAGGTGTACCGCAGTTTCCCGACTGGGTTCGAAACTTGCAGGGAGAGTATCCCCCCGATCGCTTGGTGCATGGGAATGTAGTGGATTTAGCCACCGCAAATGTGCGATCGGGAGAACGGATTTTGATTATTGGGGGAGGATTGAGTAGCGGTCATTTGGCCTTGGGGGTGGCAAAACGGGGAGCGATCGCGATTTTATCGATCCGGCGATCGCTGCAAGAAAAATTATTTGATGCGGAGCCGGGTTGGTTGGGACCAAAATATCTCAAAGCCTTTCATGCTGAGGTAGACAACATTTCCCGTTGGCAACAGATTCAAGATGCGCGCAATGGGGGGTCGATGACTCCCGAGGTAGCGGTGCGACTGCGACGGGCGGTTCGTCGGGGAGAAATCCAGATCGAAGAACATTGTCAGGTCGTTCGCGCCCAATGGCAAGAGCAACAATGGCAAGTAGAATGTAGTGATGGTTTCCACCTACAAGCCGAACGAATTTGGTGTGCGACGGGAACCACTTTAGATATTCGGCAAAATCCCCTCGTGGCAGATGTTCTCGATACCTATCCCACGCAAATTATTCGGGGTTTACCCGTCTTGGACGATCGCTTACGACTCCCAAAAAGTCAACTATTTATCATGGGCGGTTATGCAGCATTGCAAGTGGGTCCGGTCGCACGAAATATAGCTGGAGGGCGGTTGGCTTGCGATCGCATTGTCCCCGCGATCGTCAGATGGAATAACACCCCATAGGCTTCTCGAATGCGGTTTTTTCTCTCAGTCGAGGTCGGTATTTCGTAAATATCCTTAGCGATCGTAAAGTTTGGGCTATTTGAGCATATAATTTAGATGCGGATTGAAGCTCGAAATAATGCTAGACTTAACTCAAAATTACGGGTTAAAAAAATAGAGCCATGAATATTACATTAAATTCCCAACAAGAAGAATTTATCGCAGCACAGTTAGCAAGTGGTAAGTTTGAAAATGCCGATCGCGTGGTTACTGTAGCATTGTGCTTATTGGAGAAGTTACAAGAAGAATATGAAGAATGGATCGTAGAAACGCGAGCAAAACTCGAAGTTGCGGCAGCAGAATTGGAACGGGGGGAAGGAGTAGATGGGGAAACTGTCGTGATGGAAATTTTAGAAAAATTTGCCAAGGCGCGAGAAGTTGAGGAAAAATGAGTCAATATCGAATTTCTCCCACAGCAATTCGTGATTTGAATGAAATTGGCGATTATTTTTTAACGAATAGTGTTGCAGCAGGAGAACGTTTTTTTTAAGGGTTTAATCGAAAGTGTAAGTATTTGGTACAGTTTCCAAATTTGGGAAAAAGTTATTCTCATTTATTACCAAATGTGCGAGGTGTAATCTTGGAGGGATATATTATTTTTTATTGGGTTATTGGCGAAGATGTGGAGATTTTGCGGGTTGTCCACGGACGACGCAATTTAGATACACTTTTTGAAGAAAATGAAAATTATTAGTTCAGCTTATCCAATTGACCAAGAGAGCGATCGCTCTACAAAATTCAGCCCATGAAACAGCCTCCATTACCCTTACCCTCACCCATTTTATGTTCTGAAGCGGATTCGTTTGCCTATTATACGATCGCCAATCGCCTGCCCGCTATTCTCAAACAGATTATCGAGAAGAATAATTTTTCTGCTCGAATTAACGCCAATTTAGAGCAATTACAAAACGAAATTTTTACAGGCAAAATCAGAGCGATCGCAGCCGATGGAGGATCGGATTTAGAAGACTGGGAGCATTATATACAACCGTATAAAAATAAAAGTTGGTTTGACGTTCCGTTTTACTTTATCGAGGCGTATTTTTATCGTCGCATTCTCGAAGCAACAGAATATTTTCAGACTGGAGAAGCGATCGATCCCTTTACCGTCTCAAAACAAGAAGGATTGCGATCGCATCTGGATTCAATCCGTAATATCCTGAAATCTTCCCAAAATTTAACGGGATTATTGCACGGAGTCCTCTGGGGAAATCGTGCCGATCTGAGCTTGTGGAAAGTGGGAGGAAGCGATCGCGATACTTTCTCTCTCGATCCCCAACAAGATAAGATTTTAGTGGACGATACGCCCCGAATTTTAGAACGATTAGCAACTATGCAAAGGGAGAGAATTGATTTTATTATCGATAATGCTGGGTTTGAATTAACCTGCGATTTGTTGCTGTGCGATCGCTTACTCCAAGAGAAAATTGCCGACACGATTGTGCTGCATTTGAAAGCCGATCCCATCTTTGTTTCCGACGCAACGATTGCCGATGTTAATTATACATTACAAATCTTTGCTGAAGATGAGATCGAGGAGGTGCGATCGCTTTCCCATCGCTTGCAAAATGCGATCGCTTCTAGTGCATTAATCTTACAAGCCGATCGGTTTTGGAACTCTCCTTTAGCTTTTTGGGAATTGAGCGATCGCTTAACTGAAGAACTAGCAAAAGCGAGTTTGGTTTTCATTAAAGGAGATGCAAATTATCGGCGCTTATTGGGCGATCGGCACTGGGATTTTACCGCCTCATTTTCCCAAATTATCGATTACTTTCCGGCTTCCTTTGTTGCCCTGCGAACCCTCAAATCCGAGATTATCACGGGACTGCAACCCGAGCAAATCGATCGCTTAAATCGGGAGAATTCGCAATGGGCGATCGACGGCTCGCGAGGCGTGATTCAATTTGTTGAAATTCACAAATAAAACCGATCGAACTCAATTTTTAGGCTTCTCGCCGAATTTGCTCTCGTTCGATCGCTTCAAATAAAGCGCGAAAATTTCCCTCTCCAAAACCTTGAGCGCGTTGGCGGCGTTCGATAATTTCAAAAAAGAAAGTTGGAGCAGAAAAGATAGGTTTAGTGAAGATTTGTAGTAAAATAGGAGGATTAGTTTCTAAAGGAAATTGGCAATCGATGAGAATTTGCTCTTCTTCAATGAGATACCATTCTCGTTCGGATAACGGTAAATTTGCCAACTGCGATCGCAGTTGGCGATAATAACTGGCAGGCACATCTAAAAAATGGACTCCTGCTGCTCTTAATTTTGCAGTTGTTGCGACAATCTGTTGGGTTTTAAGAGCAATATGCTGTACCCCCGCCCCGCGATTTTCATTGATAAACTCTTGAATTTGCGAATTAGGAGAAGTTGGCTCATTGACCGGGATTTTAATGCCACTTTCTGGGTGTACCATGACCCGAGAATGCAAGCCCGATCGCGTTGTTTGAATGTTAAAAGTTTGTTGGCATTCAAACCCGAATATCGTGCAATACCAAGCAACTGTCGGCTCTAATTGCCCAGCTTCTACATTTAAGACAATATGATCGATCGCGTGTAATAAATCGCTGTTGCTTGGCAAACTTTCCTTTTCCGTCGTTTCCCATAAAGTATGAGCAATTCCGGCAAGGCTTTGTATTTGAGCGCAACGGCGATCTCTGCGAATCTGGAGAGGCGTTAAGATCGTGCTGCCATAGTCTTTAATCCGAGTTAATATTGCTTCCAAATTAGGAACTTCAAACTCGATATCGACAATACCGGGAGGATGTTTTTGTAAATAAGTGGCAACGGGACTGGTAAGAGTAAGTGGAGAAGAGAGAGATAAAACGATCGCACCACTCCTAACGATTTCAGTGTGAGTGCTTTCGTTTCGTGCCGTCGCGATCGCGGTAAACCCCATTACCCCAACGAACCAATCTCGCCATTGTTTGGCATCTTCGACATAGAAACAAATTCGTTCGATATTCATCAGTTTGGCCGATACAGGAACTAAGATAGGGTTTGTTATCGAGGATAGACGCGATCGATTTCAATTCGCAATTGACCTTATGAGTTTCTGGATCGAGTGGATTATCGCCACATTTTTAGGATTTCTTCTGAGTTTATTGTTCGTGGAGGTGGGGGAAATTCCCGATGTAACCCCCGTTAGTGGGGCGATCGGGGGAGGCATTATCGGTTTGATGCAAGGATTGGTCTTGCTGAGTCGTGCCGATCGCCTGCGAGAATGGATATTAGTCAATGCGATCGCTTGGGGAATGATGGCTCAATTCGGCTTAGGGGCGATGGGTTGGGTTGCTCCGAGAACGGACTTTTTTGTCGTCCGTTTAACCTATGGCTTGGTTTGGGGGGCGATCGCGGGCGGAATTTTGGGGATCGTGCAGGGTGTGGCTTTACGAAATATCATTCCCTTTGTGCGCTTATGGGTCGTTTTAAGTGCTTTGGCTTGGGGATTCAGCCTATCTTTGGGATGGACGATCGGCGGTATTTTGCGATCGCTCACCCATCTCTATCTCGGCGAAGCGATTGGCTTGGGAGTGACGTGGATTTGTTCGAGTGGGATTCTCGGATTAGCCTTGATGGGATTACTGGATTGGGGCGATCGCGGAAACTAAACTTTGGTGCTACGATGGCAATGCGATCGCATTTTATCGTTTGCCAAACGGACAATATCAAACCTGTAAGACTTCAACAATGAACAATGCTTGATTATTAATGCGATCGCATTATACTAAAAGAAAAGCGATCGCACTGCACCGTACCTAATCGAGCTTTGGGTGACAATCAACAAAAGATAATGCCTCTTCATCAAGGTAGCCTGCAATTGCCATTTCAATAACCGCCCATACTGGATAATCCATATTTTTAGCGCGCATTTCTAGTCCGTGACGGATTGCTTCTGGTAATCCTTCTAAAAAGGTTTGTGCTAATTCAGGTGATAGATGTTCGGAAACTGTAGTTTGAGTTTGCATCGATTAATCTCTCGCTGAAATTTTAACGTTATAGGGTGGATTAACAGCCTGAATGATTAGACTTTCTAGTTCTAATGATAGCTTCCTCCACTGCTACCTAAAAAATACGATCGCATTTCTCCCATTATTTTACCAAGAATGCGATCGCTTTTTTCAATGAACAACGATCGATTATTAATGCGATCGCTTTGCTTGAGTCACGCTGTTTTAACATTCATTTTTTGTTGGAGTTCTTCTGGGTCTGTAATGATTTTTTGTAAGCGATCGCTAAAGTAAAAAACTGTATATTCGGGAGCTAATTCCTGTTTCAATTTTTGCCATAAACGAATTCCTTCTTGCTCGAATTCTTCTTCTTGTGACAAAGTTTTAAAACCCGATGATGCGGGATCTTCTAAGTCTAAAATTGCGTCATAGCCATTTTGCCATTGTTCTAAAGATTTAATCAATTCCTGACTCAATGGTAAAGTTTTTGGATCGATATCCCCAATTTCTTGTCCTCCCATCCACCAGAGGGGATAACAATAGTAGTCAGTCATTAGTTTAATCTGTTTGGACATGGTTAACTTCCCTCAAAATCTCGACGCGATCGCGGGGAGGATTTCTTTTTCGGTGGGCGATCGCTCGGACAAAACGGATTTTTAAAAACTATCCGATCATCTTAGCATAGTGCGATCGCTCTTCCTATTCTCTTGTAAAAAATGCGATCGCACCGCTTTTTCGGAATGATGTTGGGGAGGAAATGCGATCGCGGAGTGTCTCGGAACGAGAATCGCATGGGGCAATTTTCTGCTGGAATCTTGAACATTTTGGGCATATATCGGCAATGGGCGGATGCAATCCGCCCCTACCCCAACATCAATTTTCTACCCCTACCAAACCTCCTAATTCTATTATTTTACCGTAGGGGCGCAACGCTTGCGCCCTGAATTTATGCTAAAAATCAAATCGCTTGACTAAACCTCTACGGACTGCTTCTTGGAAAATAGAAGCAACATCCAAACGTCCACCATTACCCGGTGCTTTTGGATCTGACGGATTAGACATATCTACATAAGCACGGCCTTCATGAATCTCAACATGAGTATGATTACCATAACTTGAACCAGTATTCCCTTCTATCCCAATTCGGAAACCTGCATTAATAATTTGACCTTGTAAGTCCTCATTAATGGAGTTTTCCGCCAAGTGCCAGTAAATAAAGGTTTTATTGAGTTCTTGATTGTATATTGCAACTGTCCCATTATATCCCCAATCTTTGATCTGCTGACCATTCTTTGCTTCAATAACTTCACCTCCCACTAATGCGTAGATTTGATTATCGAAATCCACACCATTTGGCGCACTATCATCTGAATCAAATGCAGAAGTATAGCTATTTGTTTGATTACTCCAGTGAACTTTTCGACTAAATCCATTAGCAACATTATCTTGATACAAAGCCTTGAGATAGTCAGCATCTTTGTAGACATAATCTGGATCGGGTGCAAAAGTTCCCGAATTTTCTCGATCGGGAACAATCTTCCAATCCAAATCAGCTATTGTCGGAATTTCACCATCATCGAGAACCTCATGACCGTCTTGGCCTCCCATTAACCAAATTGAATTATGACCTAATCGTTGATGTCGCCACAGAATATCTGATTGTCCATCTCCATTGAAATCTCCCGTTCCGACAATCTTCCAATCCAAATCGGCTATTGTCGGAATTTCACCATCATCGAGAACCTCATGACCGTCTTGGCCTCCCATTAACCAAATTGAATTATGACCTAATCGTTGATGTCGCCATAAAATATCTGATTGTCCATCTCCATTGAAATCATTCGGAACATTAGAAGATTTAGGAGTCTTATAAAAGCGATCGTAAATTCTTCGTAAGAATTGATGCCAGTTCGGACTAGAATAACTGCCAAAAATCCCCAAGAACGAATCCCAAGAAGGCGAAGAACCACTCCCAGAACCCGAAACCCCATTATTAGCGGCTCGTTCCATCGGAGTCACCTCACCTTCTCCACTCCAAGTCAACGGCACATACTGTAACTCCTTCTCATACTCCTCCTCCTGCATCGTCTTCGCCAACTGCACCGCAGCCGCTAGATTCAATAACCCTGCGCCCGTCTCCACATCCCATCCCGGCGCATTCAGATCGATCGCAGTCTCCCGTAAAGCCTCAATCACCTGTTGATAACTTAAATCCGGATTGGCCGCCCAAACCCGAGACGCAGCCCCCGCGACCCGTGCTGTCGCCAAAGATGTCCCTTCTGCATCCCCCAGAGTCCCATCGGCAACAATATCCAAACCTGTGCCATAACTGGAATAGTCCGCGCGATCGCTTCCCTGCCATACCGGAACATCTGCATCGATTTCCTCAGCAGCCCCCACCGTGATGATATGATCGAACTGCTCCGAAGCCTGACCCAACGCCGACATCACACCCCCTTCATTTCCCGCAGCAACCGCCACCAAAACATCGTTTTGACGGGCATATTCTAACGCCGCCATCTCCAAAGGCGTAAACTCATAGCGGGTGCTAATATTCCCCTCTGCATCGATTTGCGTCAAATCCATGCTTAAATTAACCACAGCATTCGGCTGTCCCGACTCTCGCGCTGCATCCACAAACTCCACCAAAGATTCCGCCCAACGACCGGATCCCACCGCACGACCCACCCAGATGGGAGTCTTATCGTTAACCTCACTAAAGCTCTCCAAAACCCGATCGCCGTGACTGTCTCCTTCTCCTTCAGCAAAGAAGGGATTGTCGTCCCCGTCAATCAAATCCGATCCCGCATAGTCAATATCGGAATCGCTGCTAAACCCAGTGTCGATAATCCCTACCAAGGGTCGATCCGAGAGGTCAGAATCCGCGTCTAAGGCATCGTAATCCGTCCCGTCGATGTAGGATTGGGCATAGGAGACCAAGGCTTGGCCAAAGTCCTCATTACGCCAATCTCGCCCCGGATCCACCATCTCATCCATCAAGGGCGCATCTCCTTTTGCCCCCCGGATTTGGAAAACCACATCGTTATAATCGCGATCGCTATTGGCATCCAGTCGCCAATCTTCCATCGCAAAAGTATTCCCGTCCCCCGTCACATCCGCCATTCGGGTCAAATAAGTACCGTCTTCTGGGTTGGCACTATCGAGAGAAAATAAAGGAGTCTTATTCCCGCCAATCTCGGGATTCTCGAAAACTTCCTCCACCGTCCCATTAGGCACCAGCATCACCGCAAAGCGATCGCCCCGGTTCATCGTCACGGTTTTCACCCCTTGGTAATCCCCCGCATTAAAATCGGGTTCCCAACCCGAATGACTGAATTTTGCTCCCTCGTTTAAATCTTGAATGACCACGTGACCGAGAGGCGAATCACTCAACGCGCGATCGGCGGCGAGGCGAATGAATTCCGGCGAATCAACGTCGAGATACTCCATTCCCTCTAAGCTAAAAATGGCAATCTCGCCTTGATATGCCCCGCCATCAAAGAGGAAATCAATCCCAACCTCCCCCGTTTCCCCCACGATGAAAGTTCCCGGATATTCTGCATTATCGGCAGTAATCCAAGAGCTAATCTCGTAGTCATTCACACTAATCGGAGAGGGCGCATTGTCCGCAGAAGCATCATCGCCTCCATCATCGGAACTAACATCGCCATCAAAATCATCCCCATCGATATCGATATCCACATCGTCGTTGGGATCGTTGGGATTATCCACGAAAGCACTGGGGGTTAAAATCGGTTCGAGAATCAAAGTCTGAAGACGAGGCTTTGAAGGCTTCCGAGGAGATTGCAAATGGCGAAACAGATTGGAGAGTAGGTTGAGAACGAGTAACATGGGTAGATTTCTCCGAGATTGACTCTATATCTCTCTCGGATGTTCTGGGGTATTTTTATGCAGGAAAAGAAAATTCGTTACAAAACTACACATGGAAAGCATTGCGCCAGCAATTGGAGAGATTGCGATCGCGCTCCAATTAACTCGACAAGCCGAAATTTTTCCCCAAACCACAAATTTAGTGGGAGAGGGGGTCGCAGAATGATAATCTGTAAAATGGAAAATTTCACATTAGCTTACAGACTATTCCGCAATCTCGTGCGATCGCGATCGGTCATTGCCACTCAATCGAGTAGCACAAAGTTGTAGGATTGTCAAGCATAACGAACTGTCAAAATAGCATTTAAGCATGGTAGCCACAACAGACACCAACATTGGAAAGATCGTGCAAGTCATCGGCCCCGTCGTCGATGTTGAATTTCCAAGCGGAAAAATGCCGCAAATTTATACGGCGTTAAGAATTGCAGGGAAAAACGAAGCAGGTAGTGATGTTGCCGTGACCTGCGAAGTACAACAACTCCTCGGGGATAACCAAGTCCGCGCCGTTGCGATGAGCGGAACCGACGGACTCGTGCGGGGAATGGACGTAGTGGATACCAACGCCCCCATTAGCGTTCCCGTTGGCAAAGTGACTCTCGGTCGCATTTTCAACGTTTTGGGCGAACCCGTTGATAACCAAGGCAATGTGGAAGCTCCCGAAACGTCTCCCATTCACCGTCCGGCTCCTAAGCTCACTGAGTTAGAAACCAAGCCGACGGTATTTGAAACGGGCGTAAAAGTGATCGACCTGCTCACCCCCTACCGTCGCGGTGGCAAAATCGGTCTGTTTGGTGGTGCGGGCGTGGGCAAAACCGTCATCATGATGGAATTGATCAACAATATCGCCATCAACCACGGGGGTGTATCCGTATTCGGCGGTGTGGGAGAACGCACCCGCGAAGGGAATGACCTTTACAATGAAATGATCGAATCCAAGGTAATTAACCCGGACAATCTCAACGAGTCCAAAATTGCTTTGGTTTACGGTCAGATGAACGAACCCCCCGGCGCTCGGATGCGGGTTGGTCTGTCAGCTTTGACCATGGCGGAATATTTCCGCGATGTCAACAAGCAAGACGTATTGTTGTTTATTGACAACATTTTCCGATTTGTCCAAGCGGGTTCTGAGGTATCTGCACTTCTCGGACGGATGCCTTCTGCGGTGGGATATCAGCCGACTTTAGGGACGGATGTGGGCGACTTGCAAGAGCGCATTACCTCCACGAAGGAAGGTTCGATTACCTCCATTCAAGCGGTTTACGTCCCTGCGGATGACTTAACAGACCCAGCTCCGGCTACCACGTTCGCTCACTTGGACGGAACCACGGTATTGTCTCGAGGTCTGGCTTCTAAGGGCATTTATCCGGCGGTAGATCCCCTCGGTTCGACTTCCACCATGTTGCAGCCGAATATTGTGGGCGACGAACATTACAGCACGGCTCGGGCGGTACAAGCGACCCTGCAACGCTACAAGGAATTGCAGGATATTATTGCCATTCTCGGTTTGGACGAACTTTCTGAGGACGATCGCTTAACTGTGGATCGCGCTCGCAAAATCGAACGTTTCTTGTCTCAGCCTTTCTTCGTGGCAGAAGTATTCACGGGCGCTCCCGGTAAATACGTCACCCTAGAAGACACGATTAAGGGCTTCCAAATGATCCTCAAGGGCGAACTCGACGACTTACCCGAACAAGCATTCTACTTGGTGGGAAATATCGAAGAAGCTAAAGCCAAAGCTGAAAAAATCAAAAAAGGCTAATTTCAGTTGACAGTTATCAGTTATCAGTTATCAGGCAGTGCTTAAGCCGGAACCTGCGTCCGGCTGCAAGAAGCACTGCCCCGAAGGGTTATCGATCGCTGGTAATTGGTAATTGGTAATTGATAGCCGATCGCTCATGAGATAACGCAACGAGGAATTAAGAAACAATGACATTAAATGTGCGCGTCATTGCTCCCGATAAGACAATTTGGGACGATGAATGCCAAGAAGTAATTTTACCGAGCAGCACGGGACAGTTGGGGATTTTAAGCGGTCACGCCCCTTTGATAACTGCCCTTGATGTCGGAGTCATGCGAGTCCGTCCGGAAAAAGATTGGCTGGCGATCGCGCTATTTGGCGGTTTTGCTGAAGTTGAGGACGATACCGTTACCATTTTAGTCAATGGCGCTCAACGAGGCGATGAAGTCGATCGCGAACAAGCAAAAACTGATTACGAAGCAGCCGTTTCTGTTTTAAGTCAGGTGAGCGACGAAGATCGTCAAGGCAAAATTCAAGCCGAGCAAGATCTAAGACGAAAGCGCTCTCTTTTTCAAGCATCCGGCGGCATGGTAAAAAGCTAGTGCCAGCAAAAGCGAGATGGAACTAACCCCCATCTCGCTAATTTGATAAGTTTGTCTGTCCTTCACTGGTGACTGGTAACTGGTGACTGGTGACTGATTTAATTGCTCCCGGTAAAAACAACTTCGGGAAATTTATCTTGCGCTTTGCCCATTGGAGTGCGCTTACCTTCTTCCTGCCAGTAGTTAATCACTTCTGTGGCTTTATTGAGAAGTTCGATACGCTCGGTTTCGCCGATCCAGTGCTTGGACTCGAGTTCGGTTTTGAGTTCTTCCCAAGCATCAGTGCGAGGCCAGAAAAAATACTTGGTTAAAGGGCTAGTTCCTTTGCCTACAACTTGATCGACGGCGATCGCAACGTTAGCATCCAACCAAAGGATCTTTAAGATAAATCGAGCATCGGTTTCTATTTCCAATTGTCTTCCTCCTGTTCTCGTCTCGGACGGGGTAAAATAATGAATCGGCAACTTTCTATTATATTACAGTTTTAGGGTTTAGATCGACGAAAAATGATTATTGTTTTTGATATTGATGGCGTAGTGCGAGATGTGGGCGGCTCTTATCGTCGGGCGCTGGCAGATACGGTGGAAGAGTTTACAAAAGGAGCATATCGTCCCAGTAATGAGGATATCGATCGCTTGAAATCAGAGGGCATTTGGAATAATGATTGGGAAGGCTCTCAAGAGTTGATTTATCGCTACTTTAAAGAACAGGGAAAAACTCGCGCGGAAGTTGCCTTGAATTACGATGAAATTGTTGCTTTTTTTCAGTCTCGCTATCGGGGAACGGATGGTGAAAATTTTAATGG